>JAISYN010000168.1 GCA_031269915.1 Synergistaceae bacterium | reverse complement strand
TGTGGTCTTCAATCCGCCGATTTCGGGGCAGGGCAGATGGATATCGCGATCTTCGTTTATGCTCCAACTGCCGTCAGGCCATCTGCCGGAGGCGACTGAATTTTCGGCGGCGATACCGGACAAACTGAGAGATTCTTCGGGACGTAAACTCACCGGTAAAAGCAAGTTCCTATTCAACACTCCCCCGCTCGAGTTTGTCAGCATTGAGCAGACCGACTACCGCGTCCAGGAACTGGTCGAATATCAAGTGAATTTCAACGCTCCGATAACTTCCGCCAATCTCGAATCGTTCATGAAGATAGCGAATATGAAAGGCGAAAACATACCTTATTACCTGACGAATTTCGGTACGTCGAGATCGTTTCGCATACAGGTCACGCCGGACGACGGCTCGGCTCTCAGAGTGAAAATCGCCGCGGGGCTCGTCTCGGTAGCGGGACCTCTGCCCATGAAACTTCCCGTCTCCATGATCGTAAAACGCGACCTGTCGCTGAAAATCGTCGATTCGTTCGTCAACAGCGATTATTCAAATTCCTACATATATATAAGGACCACGTCGGAAATTGATATCGAAAAAGCTGCTTCCTTCATAGAAGTGACGCCTCCCGTGAAATGCAGCGTGAGCCAGTTCAATGCCGGCATCGGGATAAGGGGAGATTTTCCGCCGAGAGAAATCATCACCGTAAAACTGAAAAAAGGACTTCCCGCCGTGAGGGGGCCGGGACTGGCCGAAGAGTGGACGCGGGCTTTCATCTTTCCGGATTACGAACCGTCCCTCGGATTTTCCTCGTCCGGCCGTTTCATATCCCCCGCCAATGACGAACTCATAATTCCCTTCTCCGCCGTCAACATCGAAACTCTGAGCGTGACGGTCAGAAGAGTTTACGACAACAACGTATCGTTCGCGGTGAGGAATGAATGGCCTTATTATCTCGAAAACCTCGACGAAACGATATATTACGACAAATTCGATGTATCCGCTGAACCGAACGAAAAGACGGAGTTCTCAATTGATCTCGGCAAGATATTGAACGGCAGAACGGGCATTTTTATGATACAGGCTTCCAGCAGCGAATACTGGCCGATCACGCAGCGCATCATAAATGTGACCGACATCGGAGGGAGCGCCAAAATAGGCAACGAAAGCGCTCTTGTGTGGGCAAATTCGATAAGCGAAGGCTTACCACTAGAAAATATAAAGGTTGATTTATATTCTAACAGTAATCAAATAGTCGCCTCGGGTGTGACGGACGAACATGGCGTTTGTTTGATAAAGCGTGATTCCGAGTGGGACAACAATTTATATCCTTCCATGGCTATTCTCCAAAAAGGTGACGATGTCTCCGTGCTTCACCTGTCCGGCAATATCTGGGCGACCGGAAACGAGAATTATGCCGGAGCCCCGTATCTGAGGGGCAGGTACAACGGATATCTCTATACCCCAAGGGGGATTTTCCGTCCGGGAGAGACTGTGCCCGTTCATATACTGGTGCGGGCCGCCGATCTGTCTCCTGAAACTCCTTTCCCCGTGCAGCTCAAGATATTTACTCCTTTGGGACGCGAATGGAGCGTAACCTCCGTGATGTTGTCGGATATGGGCATGGCGTCGTCTGAAGCGAGCATTGGCGATGCCGGCCCGACGGGCGTTTGGAATGCCGCCGTGTATATACCCGGCGACAGCGAGCCGATAGCCTCAAAAACTTTCATTGTGGAAGATTTCGCGCCTCCCAAGATAGAGGTTGCCGTCTCCAGCGATCAAAAGGAATTGTCTTTCGAAGACGAACCCGCTTTGAATATATCCGCTAAATATCTGTTTGGCGCGGCGGGCGACGGTTTGGACTATGAAGTGGAGACGACGCTTATTCCCAGGGAATACTCGCATCCGGACTGGCCGTATTTCAGTTTTTCCGATAACAGGGTGGCTTTTACGCCAAACAATAATCTCGCGGCTGACGGGACATTGGATTTGAACGGTACTGCAAACGTCGTTCTGGGAAAATTGACGCACGGCGCCGCCTCATATCTCGACGCGATGTTCAGAGTGGGAGTCAAAGAGGACGGAGGCAGGTGGGTATATAAGAGCCTCAGTGTTCCATATTATCCGCGTGATACATTCCTGGGAATAAAAATTCCGCAGGGAGGGCTCACGACCAACGCCGCCATTCCGCTGGCCTTCGCGGCTGTAGATAAGGACGGGAAAGCGGTATCGCTGGAAAACGTATCGCTGTCCATATATAGGGAATACTCCCGGCGTATAATGACCACTGTCAACGAGGAAAGGCGTTCCGAGCTTCACACTGAGGAAGTTCCGCTTGAAGGTTTCGACGGCGTGTCTGTCACGTTTTCCGAAGGCCGCGCCAACGCGGATGTGACATTCAAGATTGGCGGCAAATATAATATAATATTGGAAGATCCGGCCCAAAAGGCTCGCGCTGCCGTTTCTGTATATGTCTACGATTCGAGATGGGCTTACGACACGGAAGGCGACGCGACGCTCCCCGAGTCGTTGAATATAGCCCTCGACAAGGATATATATAAAACAGGCGACAGGGCCGTAGCGACAGTGTCCGGGTCATTCGACGGAACGGTTCTCCTGTCCGTCGAAACCGACAGAGTGCTCTCATATGATACCTCCGCGAGCGAAAACAACATCGCGAAATTTTCTTTCGAGATTACGGCGGACATGGCGCCAAACGCGTGGGTGACGGCGCACCTCATAAGGGCCGCCGTGAGCGAGGACGCATGGTCCGCGCACAGAGCTTTCGGCGCGGTGCCTGTGTATCTGAATTGCGAAAACAATAAACTTGATGTGGAGATAGCATCCCCGGAAAAAATACGCCCGGCTGAAAGCAACGCGTTTAAAATCAGTCTGAAAGATTCAAAAGGGGATGGAATACGCGGAGAAATTTCCGTGATGCTGGTCGATGAAAGCGTACTGGGGCTCACAAATTTCAAGACCCCGAACTTCTACGACTACTACGCCAGGAAACGGGGGCTGACCCTGGGAGCTTATGACATCTACACCGAACTGATGCCGATCTACTTGAAAGCGCCGCGCCTCCTGACACCCGGAGGCGGAGACGACGAAAGCGCCATGGATTCCATGATGAAGGCTTCCTTGTCGCCCGTCCAGGCCAAACGTTTTAAGATACTCACGCTCGCGGAGCGGATACTCACCGACGAAAACGGTATTGCGGATTTCTCTCTCGATATTCCCGAGTTTGCGGGGCAGGCCAGATTGATGGCGGTAGCATCTGGGGAAACGGCGTTTGGGTCCGGAGAGAGCCTTCATGTCATAGCGAGAGATGTGGTCGCGGACGTGACCCTGCCGAGAGTTGCGGCTCCTGGGGATGAATTCAAGGCGCAGTTGCAGCTTTTCAACAGAACCGGCGAACCCGTCGAGGTGACGGTTGACCTGCGGATTTCCGGGCCGTTGTCGATCTTGGATTCGTCCGGTGACGTAAAACGTTATACGCGGACAGTAGAGCTGCCGGTCGCCGAAAGGGCGTTCTCCATACCGCTCCTTATAAAAGCCGACGATAGTTCAGGAGTTGTAAATATTTCGTTGGTGACTCACAATAAGAATATGTCCCAGGAACAAACCATTGAAATGGCGGTACGGCCTCCCTATCCGAGAATCACCCAAACTGGGCTTCTATCCATAAAAGCCGGAGAAACGAACGCCGTTGAGCTTCCGACCGACTGGTTTCCAGGTACTCGACGGGCCGTCGTATCCATGTCGGGCTTGCCGTCGGTCTCAATAGCGGACGCCGCAAGATTCCTTCTGGATTACCCGTATTACTGTCTGGAGCAGACAGTTTCAAGGGGCTGGGCGTTGCTTTCGATGCCGGACCTGGCGGCGCGTATAGATTCCAACCTCGCCACCCGCGAGCAACTGGATTATGCCATGTCACAGGTGCTAATGAAAATTCAATCGATGCAGCTTTACAACGGTTCTTTTTCTCCGTGGGCATTGAGCGAGGCCAACGAGTGGGTCTCCGTATACGCGACGCATTTTCTCATCGCCTGTGAGAGAAAGGGCATTGCGGTTCCACGTGAAACATTGAGGGTCGCTCTCGGATATTTGAGATACCTGTTGTCTTCCAATATCAATTTTAACGACAAATACGGCTATAGAGCGGCTCTTGCCGTACGGGCGTACGTTTCCTATGTTTTGGCGCTGAGGGGCGAGGCGCCTCTGGGGTGGATGTCCTTCTTGAAAGACAGATTAAGCGAGATTCCCTCTTACGGGCGCGTCATGCTGGGCGCGGCGTATGCCGCGTCAAATGATTCGAAGACCGCGATGCACATCCTCGGTGAAGAAGCTCCTCCTATTGTCGGTTATGACGGGAAAGAACAGTTGAATTTTGATTCCCCTCTGAGGACAGAGGCTCTCTATCTGGTGGCTTGGAACGAGATCGATCCTGCGTCGGCAAATACTATTATGCTTGCCGCCAATTTATTGAAGATGCTCCATTCGACTCGCTGGTATACCACGCAGGAGGCCGGATGGGCAATGCTCGCTCTCTCCGATTTTTACGCGTATCATAGAGAAGACGGAGCGGCTGTTCTGGAAATGAGAGAGGAAAGATCGGGAGTTTTGGCCGTTGTAAGCGAAGACAAGAGCGTCAGCAAAATTATCAGCGCCGATATTTCCCGGTTAAATATCGCAAACAGCGGAGAGGGAGCCGGATATGCCCTCTGGACCGCGGACGGCGTTCCGTCGTCCAAACCAAAGCCCGAAGATTTGGGAATGAAGGCTCTTGTAGAATATACTGACAAGGATGGGTTCGAGATAAAAGACGGCATTTCGATCACAGCAGGAGAACGTGTTTACGGGAAAATCATTTTGCGCCCGCTTGGCGGTGAATTGAAAAATATCGTAGTGGCGCTGCCATTTGCGGGGGGGCTCGAAATAGAAAATCCCAAACTCATAGATACTCCCAATTCTGCGGGAAACGAAGATGAGGATTATGGGTATTATGAACCCACCTATCAAACTTCGCGCGCGGAACTTCGCGATGACAGACTACTTCTTTTCGTCGATTATGTGTGGCGTGATTTTGAGTGGAAGTTTACAATGCGCGCTATCACTCCAGGCACATTCACGCTTCCTCCAATCGCCGCAGAAGGTATGTATTCCCCAGGAATGCGCAGCGTCGGTGAAACGGGCGCTATAACCATCAAATAGCCCGGCGAGTTATCGACATCTGAAGCGGCGGACACATACAGAAAAATTGTGTCCGCCGCACGCTCGAAAGATTTGAAATTTCAAAATAACGGGAATGGCTTAGTTCATGAAATTCAAACATTTGCGCAAAGTATTTCTCGCGGTTGCTCTCTCTCAAATGATCTTTTCTCTTTTTTTATTTTATTACGTAGAGATTCCAGCTCAAATATCATCACTGGATGTCAGAAAATTTGACCGCTCGCAAGTAGTCCTCGATAAAGACGGAGGAGTATTAAATGTTTTCCTGTCAAAATCGGATGAATGGTGTGTCCCTGTTCCTCTCGATAAAATGGGAAGCTGGACGGCGAAAATAGCAATCGCTCTGGAAGATAAACGCTTTAAAGAACATTCTGGGATTGACATAATAGCTCTCGCAAGAGCCTTTATCTCGAATATTCGATCCGGGCGCGTCGTGTCGGGCGCTTCGACAATCACAAGCCAACTAATCCGCATTTCAATCCCAAGGGAGAGAACGCTTTACACAAAACTTCTTGAATTTTGGAGCGCTTTGCGCTTGGAGAATATTTTAAAAAAGGATGAAATCTTAGAGTTGTACCTGAATAGAGCGCCGTTTGGGGGAAATATCAGAGGGATAGAGGCGGCTGGCAACGCGTATTTTAATAAGAAGGCCGAATCACTTTCTCTTGCCGAATCGGTTTCGCTCATCTCTATGCTCAGTTCCCCTAGTAGATTTAGGCCCGATAGATTTCCAGAGAAAAATAAGGAAATTAGAAACACAAAGCTAGATTATCTGGCGAAACGAGGAATTATTTCCTTGGAAAACACCAGTTTGGCAAAACAGGAACAACTAACCGGAAGAAGGTATCCGATGCAAAATGACGCATCCATGGCAGTGATGCACGTGAAACAGTATTTGCCTGACGAATCAGTGCTGCGTTCTACCATAGATCCAAATTATCAAATATTACTTGAAAAAAATATATCCGAAGCATTGAAAGAATATCCTGAGAGAATCACCTCTGCGGGTATCATAGTCGAAAACGCAACTGGAGCTGTGAGGGCTTATATCGGAAATTCAAGACACGGAACATCTCTGCCTGATGCGCAGGTTGATTGCGGAGCTGCGCCACGCTCTCCCGGTTCTGCCTTAAAACCGTTTATATACGCGTCATCTTTTGAAAGCGGTATTTTAACGCCGGCGTCTCTGTTGGCTGATACTCCTTTGGCATTCAGAGGGAGCGCTCCAAGAAATTTCGACATGTCTTATCGCGGCCCGGTCACTGTCAGAAATGCGCTGTCAGGCTCATTGAATGCGCCCGCCGTACGAGTGCTGCGGATGGTCGGCTATTCCGCTGGGAAAGCCGTTTTAAACCGCTTTGGTTTTGACTTGATCCAGGAAGATCCATTGTATTACACGGATTCTTTAATACTTGGAGGATGCGAGGTGACACTCTTGCAACTTGCCGCCGCATATCGCGCTCTCGCTGCCGAGGGTTCCTATATGGAACTTCTCTGGAATGAAAAATTTCCAGCGTTATCGAAACAGGTTATTTCTCCGGAAGCAGCGTATCTTGTGACCAATATCCTCCAAGATCAAAAACGTCTCATTCCTATCTATCAGGAAATATTTCAGGATAAAAACATGTCCGTGGCGTTCAAGACCGGAACATCTTACGGTTTCCGCGATGCCTGGTGCCTTGGATATACGAAAAATTATACGATCGGAATATGGGTGGGTTCTCCTCCCGGCGCAGGCGATTCCAATCTTGTCGGTATGCAGGCTGCAACCCCTATAATGCTCAAAGTAGCCAAAGAAATATGGAACGAAACTGAGACGCGTGTCACCCGGCCTCCGGGTATATATTTACGAAACGTCTGTTCTTTATCGGGAGCGCTGCCAACGAAAAATTGTCCTCGAACGATCAAAGATTTTGCGATTAAAAATGTAAGCAGAACTAACTTATGCCCACTTCATAAAGAGGTAGGCGGACATTCCTTTATTGCGTGGCCTCCGGAATTCAGCAATTGGATGCAAAATTATGAAAACACTTTTGCGCCGGGGAACAATGTAAAGATCATTCGTCCCGCATCTGGCCATACCGTAATACTTCAAAATAACGGTGGGAAAGAAAGAATATTCCTGTCAGCAGAAGGAGAAGCGCCGCATTATTGGTATCTTGACGGTAAATTTATCGGAATATCGCGTAACGGTAAAGGCATATTTACAGACGTCGGACGCGGCAGGCATAAAGCAAGCGTCCTGTCCGGAGAATCCAGCGACACGGTTTCGTTTGAAGTGAAAACACCGATGCAAATAAGGGAGAAAATAAATAAGGAAAACTTGAATGTATTAAATTGAGACGAAGGCATTGAAAGATTTTTCCAAGCGAGTCTGTTCTGCATCAATCAATTTAATCACAGATCGGCCTGCCTATTACAAGTTGATCTGTAAAAACATCAGCACTTCGTAATGCGTGATACAATGATTATCCGAGCGCGGCGTCAAACATGCGCACATTCGTTTTATTGAGGATGATTGTTTCATGTGAAACAGAAGAGCTTGTTTATGGAGTAATAATTGTATACGAAAAGATTTTTCCCTGGGGCGAAATATAATTGATGTCATTTAAAAAAACATTTGCCGTGGATTTCGGCAAGAGGATTTCCCCGGAAATATCTTCGGCGAAAATGGCTTGAATATTGGAGGGATCGATTTTATATTTTTGAAGCAAGGAAAGCAAGGTATTATATAATTCATAGCGGCAGGTAAAAGATATTTTCAACATGGGTTCACGAATGATTATCTCCGCATTTTCAATGGCGGAAAACGTAGTTCCGCCGTATGCGGAAATTAAACCTTTTACACCTAATTTTATTCCTCCATAATATCTGGTGACTACAGCCATGGTATTCAGAAGAGAATATTTTTTAAGGGATCCTAGAATTGGGCGTCCCGCTGTCCCTGGTGGTTCACCGGCATCTGAAGCATGTTCTGTAATGGGTTTTGTGTTAAATCTGTAAGCCCAGCAGTAATGGTTTGCTTTAGGATATTGGATAGCCAATTGTTTTAAAATTTCGTTAAACTCCTCTTTGTTGGACGCAATGCGTAATGAAGCTATAAAAAGCGAATGTTTAATAGTTATTTCGAAATCAACAGGAAGGGCAATTGAAAAAAATTGACCTTCCTTTAAGGAGTTATCGTTTTGTTCCATTCCGCAAGCAAACGCTGTTGTGTTACTTTGAGAGCTTCGGGCAATACTTTTGTCTCCGCGGTTACAGACATGAAGTTGATGTCGCCATTCCAGCGCGGGACTACGTGAAGGTGAATATGAGTATCAATCCCTGCGCCAGCGGCTTTGCCAATGTTTATACCAAGATTAAATCCGTCGGTATGCATAATTTTTTCAAGAACAGAAACAGAGTGTTGAGCAAGAGAAAATATTTCAAGTTTCTCTTCATTTGTGAGAGATGAAAAGATGGATGTGTGCCGATATGGAACAACTAGAAGATGTCCGGTACTGTACGGATATCTGTTCATGATAACAAAAGCGCTTCTGCCTTTTGTAATTATGAGGTTTTCATCATCATTACACTCCTTCGGGTATGCGCAAAAAATGCAACCGGCAGGTTTGTTATTTTGAGCGAAAGAGCGGGATGACGAATCAATATATTCCATTCTCCAAGGTGCTCTTAAAATATCCATAATCGGCAGTCTATTCCCTCGGGAATAATTCTTCGTTGTGTTCTTCTATGTATTCAAGCAACAACTGAACCTGCCATTTTTTAAGGCCTTTTATTACAAGTCCCAAATTTTTTTTGCTTCCTGCAATTTTTATATTGAGGTTGTAATTGGTATTTAGAAGCGCAATTTCTTCTTCGAATTCTATTGGAGGCAACGGTTTTTGCGGGAAAGCCGCTTCTAATTTTGATGTGATGGCCATACGGCGAATCATATCTTCCAACTGCCTTACGTTAAGGCCATTTTTTGAGACAAGATTCGCGAATTCAATAATTTTATCAGAACTTGGAAGAGATAAAAGCGCGCGGGCGTGCCCCTCAGTTATTTCATTAGAATCGAGCATTGATAATACTTCAGGCGGAAGTTGAAGGAGACGTAATTTATTTGTCACAGCGGTTCTGCTCATTCCAATTTTTTTCGCAACTTCGTCATGAGTGAGAGAGAGGTGGGATATTAAATCGGCTATTCCCTGAGCTATTTCGATAGTAGAAAGATCCTCACGCTGAAGGTTTTCAACGAGCGCTAATTCCATTACCTGTGAGTCAGAAAGCTCCATTTCCCTTACAGGAACCTCGCTCAAACCGGCCAATTGCGCCGCTTTCCATCTGCGCTCGCCCGCTACTATCTGATAATTTGATTTTACACGACGGACTAGGATAGGTTGTATTACTCCGTGTTCTTTTATTGAAGCGCTCAAATCTTCCAATTGTTCATTATAGATATTGCGTCTTGGTTGATAGGGGTTAGGAGAAAGCAAATCGCAGGACACGAAATTAACAGATGTCTTTTCAGAATTGTTTTCATTGGAAGGCGCTTCATTTTCCAATGCACCCACAGGAATCAGTACTGAAAGCCCCTTACCTAAACCCCTTTGTTTTGCCATTTTTTTAAAACCTCCTTCGCGAATTTATTATAAGCTACAGTTCCATGGCTGGAAGGATCATAATACTGTATGGGCATTCCGTGGCTCGGAGCCTCGCTTATTCTGACGTTTCTGGGAATGGTGGTAGCGTAAACTTTCTCATTGAAACGATTGCGCACTTCCTCCGCAACTTCGCGTGAAAGCCTGGTCCGCATATCAAACATTGTAAGCAGAAGTCCGTCCAAATATAAATTTTCGTTGAGATGAGCGCGGACCAGATCTATTGTGCGCATTAGTTGAGATAATCCTTCGAGTGCGTAATATTCGCACTGTATGGGGATAATTATAGAATCTGAAGCTACAAGCGAATTTAACGTAAGCAGTCCAAGTGAAGGCGGGCAGTCAATCAAAATATAATCGAATCCCGTAGCGCTCTCCAGGCTTTTTTTCAAACGGGTTTCTCTGCTTAAAACAGAGACAAGTTCTATTTCCGCGCCGGCAAGATCAATCGTTGAAGGTAAAACGGAGACTCCCTTCCATTGAGTAGCGATTATACATTTTTCCAATTCTATTTCATCGACCAGCATATCGTAAACGCTTGCATCCAGACTGTGGCGTTCGACACCAAGCCCGCTCGTACTGTTACTTTGAGGGTCCATATCGACAAGTAGTACTTTTTTGCCTGTCAAGCCAAGAGCGGCGCAAAGGTTTACGCAAGTTGAAGTTTTTCCCACTCCGCCCTTTTGATTAGCAATAGAAGTTACTCTCAAGACTCACACCTCCGTAGTTAATTTTTAAATTTGATAATTACCCTTGCTTTTTCGAGGATCGTTCTTCGGGTTGGAAATAGCGTTTATATGCCGCAAAATTATTGAACAATCCGAGAAGCGACGAATGACGTAAAGACTAACACGTTGATTATATAACGAAGATAAAAAAATTTAAAGTTTCACGTGAAACAAAATATTAAATCAAGAAAACTCTTCGCTTATTTTTTATGATCAATAAGGGCGCATTAATGCGATCGGTTAAAAATATTTCTGAAAGCCTGCTGAAGCAAGTGAAAATGAGTATCCAAAAATTTAAAAAAATGATAATATTGCTCTTGAATGAAGTTTCGACTTACGGAGGTTTGGGGTTTGTCAAGAAAAAAAATTTACATATCGGCGGGGTGTGTCGTACTACTTACCCTGTGCGTTGTCGTTGGGTATAAAGCGCTCGCACGTTATACTTTCTATGCGGGTATCGTCGTTCAGAGCGTACAAAAAGCAATTTCATCAAGTGGCTCGTATGATATTTCATATTTATCCATAAGAGGAAACCCGATAACAGGAGTTTATATAAACGATGTCTCGATCATTGCTGATGAGAAACGGATAGCCTCCACTCGTGAAATGGGATTCCATATCGATCTGCTTTCTCTTATGTATTTCAAACCACGCCTTTCTGGGATAAGTATTTCTGGATTTGCGGCGAAATACGAAGACATATCGGCCGCTTTGGCATTTCCCGATGAAAATGTATCGACTTCGCTGCCCTTCGATGGTCTGCGCGTGTATGAGTCC
>JAISYN010000117.1 GCA_031269915.1 Synergistaceae bacterium | reverse complement strand
GTTTCTTTGTTCTTCTCCGGATTTCTGGCGCAAATAAACACTTCACTCCCTTCCCGCGCATATGCAGAAGCAACTGATTTTCCAATGCCGGAATTACCTCCAGTGATAATTGCTTTTTTGCCCTTTAACAATTATAATAACCTCTTTTCTAAAAGGTAAACCTCAAAATTTTATTAAATTTACTTCAAAGAAACGCATTATCCTTCAAATATCGTTTAGTCTTTTCAAGACATCTCCTCGCATGTTCGGTCGCGCCAATAACCTCTACAGCCTTTATATTAGGCACTTCAATTCCAACAGTGATTTCTTCATCGAGTAATCTCATTATTCCTGCAATATCAATTTCTCCGTCACCTGGATAAAATCTTTCCGCCCTTCCAGTATGTATCAAGCTTTTTTCATCATCTGGAATGAAAGAAGGCGCATCGCACAAATGCACGATCCGGAACATGTTCTTAGGACATTCCTTTAGTTCATCAAGTGTTACACGTGAACGATGAAAATGAAGCGTATCCAACAAGATCGCGGCGTTTGCCCTTGAAGCTGATTCAATCAGTTTACGCGCCGCTTTCAATGAAGTGACTTTGGCCCATGTTACAAATTCAAGATTGACAGTGATTCCATATTGTTTCGCTATATCACATAACTCGCAGAATTTTTCCGTATAAAAGTTGCTGTCCCCCACCCAGATATTGGTGATTACATTTTTCACACCGAGACTCGCTGCGGCTTCAAGGTGACATTCATATTTTCTAATATCCGTTGTGCCCGAATCAATTTTCGCAAGTTCAATATCATTGATGGAAAGTCCCGTATCAGCGAGAGCTTGTTTGGTCGCTTTGAACAGCGCGTTATTACCTGTGATGTCGTGATTTTTTTCACCAGGTAATCCTTGGCATATTGTCCGCACGCTGACACAATCGAATCCTGTCAGACTCGCGATATATATCATCTCCGCAGGGTTCCAGTTAATATAAGTAAGATGGACAAGTGAAAATTTTCTGGTCATCTTCCGTTAATCCTTTCTCATGCTCACGCTTTATGAGACTCCGCGTGTCCTGGAATGACGTACTTCCCGTTTTCTTTTTTGATCAGTTTGCCTTCGCTCACAAAGTCGTTCGGCCTGTAAATGTCGTTGATGTTCCAGCAGCCCGGAGTCGGTACGGTGATATTCTCCATTGGCACGTCCAGCAGGTAAGGTTCGTCGCTATCCAAAGCGGCTTTCAACGCGGGCGCGAACTCGTCGGCGGATGTAATTTTGACGGCCTTAATCCCGTAACCGCGGGCCACCGCGGCCCAATCGGGAGTATATGGCTTCATGTCCGGCGTCGTGAAGACCGTGCTGAACTTTGTGCCGTAGTTCGCGTTCATCAGACCGGCGATCGTTCCGAATGCGCTGTTGTTCATGACAACCCACACCACGGGGATATTCTGTTCAACCGCCGTTGCTATGACGGAAGGATTGGTTCCGAAACCGCCGTCTCCGACGAGAGTGATGACCTTTCTGCCGGGGGCGGCCAGCTTGACGCCCAGGAGGGCCGCCGCTCCGAATCCCATCGTGGCGAGGCCGGAGGAGTGATGAATACTTCCCGGAACGGTGATATCGTACTGCTGAGCGACACCGTTCTTGTTCCAGCCGACGTCGGTGACGATCATCGCGTCCTCCGGCAAAACGGATGCAACGTCGCGCAGAATACGCTGCGGCGTCATCGGGAAGCGCCCGTCCTCGCATATTGCCCTGTTTTCGACCCTGAATTTCTCCTTGAAATCGGCTATTTCCCTTCGCAGTTCCGGGTTTTTCCGGCCTTCAGGCAGTAGTATCCTCGCCTCAGCCAAAATCTGGCGGAGCGCGATCTTGAGGTCGGCCGCAGCGCCTATCTCCACCGGATAGTTGCGGCCTATTTCAGACGGGTCGATGTCTATCTGTATGAATCTGCTTCTGTTTTCGTCGAACGTCACGCCCTGATACCAGCTCGAACTGTCGGCCTCCGCGAACCGGGCGCCCAGAGCCAGAACTACGTCGGCGTCGGTTGTTATCCTGTGAGTCAGTTCGAAACCCCAGAAACCGGTCTGCCCGAGCATCAGAGGATGACGGTCTGAAACGCAGCCGTGCCCCATGAGGGTGCGCGAAATGGGAATATCCAGGAATTCCGCCAGTTCCTGAAGCTCTTTCGAAGCGCCCGCGAGCAGTACGCCTCCCCCCGCGTGCACGACAGGACGTTCGGCGCCGACGAGTTTTTTCGCTATGAGCTTCGCTGCCTCCTGGTCGAGCGCGGGGCGGACGGTGACAGAACTGTCTCTGTACGCCCGCTCGAACAGATCTGTTTCTATTTCGCGCGAAAAGATATCCATAGGCACGGAAATGAGCACTGGACCGGGCCTGCCGCTCTCCGCCAGGCGAAAAGCTCTGCCAAGCACCGATGGAACTGACTCCGGATCGTCAACGCGCCAGGCGCGCTTTACGAACGGCTTGTAAACGTCGTACTGCGACGCGTCGCAGTGCATGTTGACCTCTTGATGAGGGTGACGCCCATAGTAATAACTGGGGACGTCGCCGGATATGACCACCATGGGAATGCTGTCGAAAGCCGCGTTGGCCACTCCGGTGACGGCGTTGAGCATTCCCGGCCCCAAATGCGTGATAACTACCCCGGCTTTTTTCCTGACGCGCGCGTATCCGTCCGCGGCAAAAGCGGCGATCTCCTCGTGGCGCACCGAAACGTACCGTATCTTCTCGCTCTTGCCCAGCGCGACGAGCATGGCGATCACGGTATGCCCCGTAAGGCCGAACACATGTTCCACCCCGCGCCTTTCCAGAAAATCGACAATCTGTTCGGAAACCAGCTTCTTCATGGATGCTCTCCCCTGCTTTACGGGCGCTTCACCGAAGGATCGAAAAACTCCCCGAACAACGTCTCCTCGTCCGGCTGGTCTTTCATTATCGGGCGCGCCACATGCGTCGTCTGCATATAATATTTGAGATCGATGTTATCGGACACCTGATTGCCGCCCCACACGCCGCATCCCATGCTCGACGTCATCGGCATTCCGTTCTCCGCGCTTCCGGCGTTCGCCTTCGACTGAGGCTGGCGGACCATTACGCGCGTGACCGGCGCGCGAAGCGCGAGGGCTTCAATATGCGCGTCGTCGTGACTGTAAATACCGCACGAGTGTCCGCGTCCGCCGACTTTGTAAATTTCGTCCATCATCGAAAGAGCGTTCTCGAAATCGCCCTCGTAACGGTAGAGCGCGAGCAGCGTCGTCAATTTCTCTCCCGAGAATTTATGATCCTTGCCTATGCCGCCGCCGACTACCATGATAAACCTGCGATCGTCCGGTATCTCGAAGCCCGCGGCCTTGGCGAGTTTTTGAGGGGACACGGCGACCGTATCCACAATGCGATGGCCTTCCGCGTCCCACATCACGGCTTCAAGCTTTTCGCGCTGTTCGTCGTTCGCAAGATAGCCGCCTTCCACGATGAGCGCTTCGACGACTCTGTCGTAGAGGCCGCCGTAGATGATGAGATTGCCGTCGGCTGAACATCCTGAGCCGAAGTCGGAGGTTTTGCTGATTCGCGTATTGTGGGCGGCGATCTCGGGATCCGCCGTATCGTCATATATCATCGTCGCGTTTCCCGCGCCGGAACAGTACGCCGGCCTGCCGGAACTGTGAGCCGCTTTTGTCATGGCGGGCCCTCCGGTAGCCATTATCAGGTCGCACATCCTCATCGATTGATTGACAACCGCCATGTTGGGATCCTCTATGCACTGGAGGAAATCCTCCGGCTCGCCTATTTTCCGGAGGGCCTCGCGCATCACGCGAACCGCTTCGAACGTAGTTTTCCTGGTCCTGGGATGCGGCGAAAAGACGACGACGTCCCGCGCCTTGAGCGCGTAAATGGCTGTCACTATCGGCGTCAGCTCCGGGTTGGTCATCGGTATCAGAGAGGTGATCACGCCCGCGGGCTTGGCGTATTTGGAAATGCCCTTTTCGGGAATGTATTCCACCAGTCCGACGCTCTTCTGACGCAGAGCGTCGCGCAAAACGCCCAGAATTTTATGCCTTTTGCCGTAACGTCCGGCACGGTCGCCAGCGCCACTCTCATCCACACCCATCCAGCAGAGTTTTTCGAACGTCTCAGGATTGCCTGCCGCCCACGCGATCGCGCGGCATATGCGATCGACCCGCTCCTGCGGGTAATGTTCGATTATCCTCTCGG
>JAISYN010000068.1 GCA_031269915.1 Synergistaceae bacterium | reverse complement strand
AGGCTTGCTATAACTTGATTTATGTTCGGAATATACGTTTATTTGTTATTCATCATGGATTTTCATGCTGAAAATCCATGATAAGTTCAGTCTGTTTTCCAGTTCATAAGCGTCAGTGTCAATGGGTATGATGGTGTATCCGACATTAGATTCAACCTTTCGAATTTTAGCATTGATGCCTGATTTCTTGTCTGTAATCCCCGGCTGTTTTTCTACCGCATTTATGTTATCGGCAGTTCATCCGGTATGTTGACGTCCAACAACTTCGCCGTATCTTTCATTTGCTTGTTCTGCTTGTTCGGTTCCTTGACCCAAAGGGTCTCTCCGTATTGCGCCTAAGCTCGGTCTTTTGCTTTCTGCTATAATACAAGTGCGAGGTTTTTTTCAATTAAATTTCAAGCTTGAAAGGAGGAGTCGTGAATGTTCAAAAATTTCAAAAACAACCACGCTGCGGTACGCGTGTTTGCTCCGAATATGATGATGCAAACGAACGACGGATCTTCGCCTGGAGCGGTCGGCGTTTGCTGATTCTCATACAAAAACGGCGAAGGTCCCTGCAAGACAGGGGCCTTTTTTTATGGCATGAAGCCGCTTGCGCTTTTTATGCCGTTTTGAGGTTTTTGAAATTTGCAGTAAAACGTTCCGCTATGGCGCAAAAATTCATGAGACAAAGGAGAAGGTAAGATGACGAAAGATGAATTTGAAACGATGCTTGTTCACGGGGCTTTTGAGATAGACCAAAATAAGGGCGCTCTGACGATGCCGATTTACCAGACTGTGACGTACCGTCAAGCCCAGCTTGGCGTCGAACAGCAATTCGATTACAGCCGCGCCGGGAATCCCACGCGACTGATTCTCGAACGGCAAATCGCGCTGCTGGAAGAAGGCTGTTTCGGTTATGCCTTCGCCTCGGGGATGGCGGCGATAACGGCGGTATTTTTTCTTTTCGAGAAAGGCGACGAAATATTGATTCCCTGCGATCTGTACGGAGGCTCTATCCGCTTGCTGGATTCTTATTTCAAAAAATTCGGGTTTGACTGGCGCGTCGTGGACACCACAGATCCCGCTGAACTGGAGGCGGATTTTTCGGAAAAAACAAAGGCCGTTCTGCTGGAAACGCCTACGAATCCCACCCTGCAAGTGAGCGACATCGCGGCGGTGGCTCAAATAGCGCACCGGCATAACGCCCTGGTGATAGCGGACAATACGTTTCTGTCGCCTTACTATCAGCGGCCTCTCGCACTAGGCGCCGACATCGTGGTGCATAGCGCCACAAAATACTTGGGAGGCCACAACGATGTGCTGGCGGGTCTCGTCGCACTGCGGGACGCAGATATCGCGGAACGTATTTCCATGATACAAAAATCTTCAGGCGGAGTCTTGGGTCCTTTCGATTCTTATCTATTGCTGCGAGGCATCAAAACCCTCGCTGTCCGCATGGACCGGGAAACGGAAAATGCCACTGCCATCGCGCGCTGGCTGGAGGGGCGCCCGGGTGTCGACAAGGTGTTTTACCCAGGCTTGGAAAGCAGCCGCGGTTATGCCATACAAGCCAAGCAAGCAAGCGGAGCGGGCGGACTTTTGTCGTTCGAGTTGAGCGAGGGCTATTCTTTGCCGGTCTTTTTCGCCGCGATGCGGATCATCACGCTGGCGGAAAGCTTGGGATCCGTAGAGTCGATGGCCTGCCATCCGGCGACGATGTCGCACGCGTCGATTTCCCCCGAAATGCGGGCGAAGATGGGTATCACCGATCGGCTGATCCGCCTCGCCATCGGCTTGGAGAGTTTGGCGTCTTTGAAAGAAGATATCGAGAGAGCCTTTGCTGCGGCGCGGGCCGCCGGGGAAAACGTTTCGTAAGCTTCTTTCGCGAAAGACCGTTATCGGCTTTATGGGAAGCGGGAACGCCTGCTCCCCGCTCGACAGTGAAAGCGGGGGGCAGGACGGACCTGCTGTACAAGCACCGACAAGTGCCAGTGGGCTGTCCTGTGAAGGACGACAAAGAAGAGCGTGGCAGAAGAAACCAAAACTCCCGAAATCCCAGCGGGTAATATTGGAAACGCTGGGACTGAAGGACATCAGATGATACACCTATAAATTTTGCGGGGATTTATGTTTTATCGTATTCCGCGCCGCTTACCGCAAATCGTCGAGGGTTACGTCGTCGAGCGTCGCGCCGACCTGTTCCGCAGCCGCTCCGTTCACCTTCATATCCGATGTGCAGCCTTCCGCGGAAGAATTGTTGTAAGCGTAGCCGAGAATGGAGCCCACAATGGAGCCTCCGTTGATTTCCCCGCTGGTTTGACAGTTCGTCACGCGGATCGCGCCTGGTTCCGGGCGATATTCACGGTACTCCTGCACGAAGAAACCACCACCGACTATCCCGCCAATGCGCTCGGCGGTGTTGGGCGCGGTTATCACGGCAGCGGCCGAGCAATTCGAGATCACCGTCGGTTCACCCGAGCCCGCGCCGGCGTAACCGAGGAGCCCTCCAATCAGCCTGTTGCCGTCTCCGACGGTCATGACCACGTCGGACGTGCAGTTTTCGACCTTTTGACTGAACGAGCAGCCGGCGAGGCCTCCGATGCCGATACTGCCGGTACCGGTGACGGTCACGCTTCCTTTGGCGGAGCAATCCGCAATGGCGCAATCCTCCATGCCTCCCGCCAGCACGCCGACCACCTGTGAATTGTTTCCCGACAACACGACATCCGCCTGGGCCTCGCAACCGACAATATCGCAGAAGCTTCCGCCCACGATGCCTCCAACCATTCCGCCCATGCCTCCAGCCATATTTCCGCCTTTGATCGTGTTGTCACCGGTCAATCGAACGTCTCTCACCACGCCTTCGCTGCCATAGCCCACGACGCCGCCGACGAGCATCGTTCCTTCGACTTTCACGTTTTCAACCGTAAGATTTTTTATCGAGACCGAGTCCCCGGCAATGCAGCCGAAGAGCCCAACTCCGGAGCTCTCCGGGTGGACGGCCGTGACATTCGAGATCTTGTGTCCGCCGCCGTCGAAGACGCCGGTAAAGGTCAGGTCCATGACGGGAGTTTCCCCGTCTCCATCGGGCGCCGGGACAAATTCGCCTATCGGTGTCCAGTTGCTGTACGACGATAAATCGATGTCATCCGTCAGGACAAAGTACCCGTCGAGATGATTGCGCACCTGTTCCAATTGCCCGACCGTCGCGATACGCCACGGGTCCGCGCTGGTTCCGCCGCCCCCCGCGAAGACGCTGTCATCCGACGAACCGCCGCAGCCTCCCGACGTAACAACAAACGCCATCAGCAGTAAAAACACCCATACTTTCAAATTTTCCTTTCCATTTCTTTTTCCCATTGCAAAAACCTCCTTCTCGGATCTTGGGTCTTGGAATGTAAAAAACCGCTTAAAAGTATCGCCCATAATACTATTTTGGAGTTATGTCGGAGAATATTTTTGTTATTACAGATGATTTTTTAGAAATCGTTTATAATAAATGTTATACGAGACGAATAATTTACCCGTCTCAAAAGGGGGAAATTTGCAGGTGGCAAAAAGCTCAGGCGTTCTCAGTTTTCGTGATTACGACGAATTTTCCGGCCTGATCGCGGAGCTGGGCGAGGCGACGGCTATTTCCGAAGACGGATTTGCTTTCCGCTGCAATGCCCCGTTTGCCTCCATACGGGCTGAAAGGCACCGGTTGTTCGGCTTTATCGATTTGGAGCTTCGCGAGATACTGCCGCGCACCAATATCGACTTCCGCTACGAACTGGGCTCGAATTATTTTGAGATCGGATACGTGACGGAGGGGTCTTTTCGCCTGGAGACAGAGAATTACAGCGACAGCGTGGTTTGCCCGACGCGCCTCTATATCGCGCCGCCGTCGGGTTCCCAGGGCAAAATCACTTGTTATAAGGACCGGCCTCTTAGAACGATTTCTTTCTCCGCGTATCGCGCCGATGCCGAGGTGACCCGTGAAGTGTTTGGAGAAAGCGGCTGCCGGTTGTGGGAGGAGGCCGTCATGGCGGGCAAATGGATGGAGCGCGATTTGTATCCCCTGATAACGCCGCCGCC
>JAISYN010000051.1 GCA_031269915.1 Synergistaceae bacterium | reverse complement strand
CAGCCGTTGAGCCTTGTCCATCGCCTTACAGATTTTCACAAGCTCGTTGTGAAAGTCAGCGCTTCGAGGACACCGGCTGTAAGCGGCATATATGCTCTTGTAAGCGTTGACGGGCAGCGACAGTTGCAAATCCTTAACCGCCGCTTTGACTTTGTTCTTGTCGGCGGCAGTGAAATCCTTAACTGCCGCCGCGTTGACCTTGTCTTTGCTGGCGGAGGCGGGCAAGGTTGTTTCCTCCGGCGGCGCTTGAGGCTCCGGCGGTTCGGGCGCTGGCGTGATTGGCTGCCTGGGCTTCCTCGCCGCCGATACGCTGGCGAATATCGCGACCGAAACGCCGCGATCGCGCGCTTTCCAATAGTCAATGACAGCCTCATAATCCTTGTCCTTGCTGATAATATAATACTCTTTCACGTCCGGATTGCCGGCTATCGCCGCGCCGAGATGCGTGGCCAGCTGAAAGTCGAGGTAGTTGTTCGCGGTCTTCTTGAGATTTTTCAGACTGACAACGGCTCTTGTATTTACAAGCCCGTGCAGAACCTCCATGGGCACGTTCGGCGTCTTATTTCCAAAAAACACCACGATACTGTCGTCCGCCGACAGCGAACCCATGCCGTCAAGCCCGCTCTGATGAACATTCTCGTAATCGATGAGATAATACGCCATAATCGCGCTCCTTATTGATCGGACGTGCGGCCGGCAAAAAAACTGCGCTGTTCATCTCCGCGCGTTCCGTAATTCTGGTGCTTGCTTACATTATACAACAGTGATATATTGCGCGAAACGCACGGACGTTTTATGACGTTTCGCGCATCTCGCGGAAAGGAATGGGTGATGGGGGCATAGTACCGATTCAAGGGAAACACAAAACCATGTATGAGGGAGGCTGTTCAATGATGTTATTGCGGAAAAAAAGCATACAATCGAGGCTATTGCGCGCGTTAGTTCCAGTGTTTGTGATTTCTTTTCTAGTGTTGTCGTTTATCAGCTACAATGTGCCCAAAACCATACTCTCTTCCAAGGCCCGCGCCGAGGCGAGCGCCATAGCCTCCCGCTACGTCGAGCACCTGAGGAGCAATATGGACTCGATTACCGGATATCTCAGGATAGTGGCAAACATACAGACCATAAAAGAAGCGCGCGACAGAGACGCGATAGTCTCCGTCCTGGCTGATATGTTTGACACGATAGGCACGTTCGACGTGCTGTACTTCATCTGGCCGAACGGGACCGCGATTCGCTCGATCGGTACGGAGTTCGACGCAAACGACAGGGACTATTTCAAGAACGTTTCGTCCACGAAGTCGTCATACGTGTCGGATGTCCTGATATCCAAATCGACCGGCAAACCTTCGATAGTCGTTTGCGAACCTGTGATGAACGGCGGCAGACTCGTCGGGATGCTGGGCGCGACGTACAGCCTCGAAAAGATGAGCCATATCATCGACAGAGCGCAGTTCAACGAGAGCGGCCACAACTTTATAATTGACAGCCGCGGCCTCGTGATTGCGGCGCCCAGACAGCCCGATATCGTGGGGAAATTGAACATCGGGCAAAAAAAAGTGGATCCGGAGATCAATTTCGGCGATGCTGAACTCGATGACAGGCTGATAAATTTATTCCGCGAGGCGTCGTCAAGCTGGGACAGGGAGGTATTGGGGACTTACGTCTACGCCGGCGGCGAATATAACGCCGTCTTCGCTCCCATCTCCCTCGCCGGAGGGCAGCGCTGGCTCGTTTCGGTGGCGTCGCCGATTTCTGAGATCGACGAAGACGTGAATATGCTTGCGATGATCATGACGGTCCTCTCGATCGTATTCATCGTCCTCGGAGTGACATTCGTGATAGTGATAAGCAGGAGGGTGGCCTCTCCCATAGCCCTGCTCAGGGACGAGTGCCTGAAGATGGCGAGCGGGGACTTGAGGGAGCGCCCGCTCGATGTGAGGTATAAGGACGAGACCGGCGAACTCGCCAACGGGTTCAGGTCGATGAAGGATAACCTGACCGCCCTCATAGAGAAGGTCAAAGCCGGCGCGGAACATCTGGCGTCGTCGAGTTCGGAACTGCAAAGCGGATCGCAGAGCGCCGCCGCGTCCGCCGAGTCGGTGAGCCGGGCAATGGTAAATATCGCCGAACGCACAAAGGCGCAGGCCGAATCGACGAGGAGTGTCCACTCCATAGCGAACGAGATATCGGGCATCACCCAAAATGTCCTGGCGACGGTCATCGAAGTGAGCAATATCGCCTCGGAAGCGTCCGAAAACGCCAAGAGCGGCCAGTCGTCCGTCAAAAAGGCCATGGAACAGATGGAAGAGATCGGGAGGGGCTCGTCGTCCGTCAAGAACGCCGTGACCGAACTAGCCGACGGCTATAAGGAGATCGGCGAGATAGTGAGTTTAATAGCGTCCATAGCGCAGCAGACGAACCTCCTGGCGCTGAACGCCGCCATAGAGGCTGCGCGGGCCGGCGAGCACGGGAGGGGCTTTGCCGTGGTCGCCGAAGAGGTCGGGAACCTGGCGGAAAGTTCAAACAGCGCCGCGGCGCAGATAGCCACGCTGATCACGAACAACCAGGACAAAATGGGCCAGGCGGTGAATGCCGCAAAATCCGCGGAGAGCGGCATTTCCGCCGGCATCGACGTAGTGGATTCGGCGGGGAGTATATTTTCCGGGATAGCCTCGGCGATCATTTCGCTCTCAGGCCAGATACGCGGCATATCGTCCTCTATCGAAAAGATCGCCGAGGGCAACGGCGGTTTGGTCACGCTCATAAGAGACATAGACGAAATAAGCGTGAAAAACATCGCGGACGTGGAGGAGGTGACAGCGAACACAGAGGAACAGCTGGCTGCGACAGAGGAATTTTCATCGGCTTGCGAAGGCTTGGCCAGGCTTGCCTCCGAGATGGAAGGGGAGGTTGAGTATTTCCATATCTGACGAGCATAATGCGCAATGGTGGTATAATCAAGTTAGGGAAACGCAAAACCTGTATAGAGGAGTTTGATGGAGATTGAAACAAAAATGTACAACGAGCGCTTTTTTGGCGGCGGCTGTGGCTGCGTTGGTGCTGGCGTTTGCCGGGGCAGCTTTTGCGGCCGAAGGAACCGGAGGCGCTGAGACTTATCAGTCGCTCCTGATATCCGCCGAGTGGGTCAAGGCGAATATCGGCAAAGTCGTATTGATCGACGCGAGGGCGCAGGCGCTTTACAAGGGACAGCAGGGACACCTCCCGGGCGCGGTGAACGCTGAGTGGACTTACTTCGTCAACATGAACGGCAAAGCCGGCGACGCCAATTACGGCGCGCTGCTTGACGCGGCGGCCATGGCCAAAAAGCTGGGCGCTCTCGGCATCGACGGCAAAAAAGAGGTGGTCGTCTACGGCGACGGCGGCGACTGGGGCATGGCGGGCTTCGTGACATGGGCGCTTCGCATGACCGGCTTCAAAAACGCGAGGATAATGGACGGCGGATTCACCGTGTACCGCGCCTCCGGCGGCAAGACGGACAACAAGACCACGGCGAACAAGGCGGTCAAATATCCCGACTTCCAATACGACACATCCTATATTGTCGGCACCGACTGGATGAAGGAGAACTACAACAAGCCCGAGATCAGGGTCGTGGACGTGCGCACGCCGGAGGAGTACACGGGCCAGATCAAACTCTTCGGCGAGCGCCGTCCGGGGCACATAGCGGGAGCCATCAACCTGCCGTGGAACAGCGTATACACGGAAGACTTCAAGATTCTGCCGGAGGGCGAGCTGGCCGCCATGTTCGAGCAGGCCGGGTTCACCGACAAAAACCAGACCATCGTATGCTACGACACATACGGCGTGCGCGGCGCTTTCGCGGCGATGATGTTCCGGCTCGCCGGATACGCCGATGCCCGCGTGTACAGCCCGTCGTATCAGGTGTGGTGCGCTGATGCCGCCACCGAGGTGCATCAGGGGCCGAATCCCTAAACCCAAACCTACAGGAATAAAACCTCGGGGCGCTGCCCCGAACCCGCAAGGGGGCTCGCCTCCCGTAGAAGCATCGGGCCTATGGGCCTTGACCCCCTTTATAAAATTTTTATTTCACCCTAAGGGTGAAATAAAAATTTTGAAGAGGGTACAGGCCCATAGGC
>JAISYN010000248.1 GCA_031269915.1 Synergistaceae bacterium | reverse complement strand
CGAAGAAGCGGGCCGCGCGGCGGACATGTCCGCAATTCGCGACAAGCTTCCTCCGTTCAGGGAAGAGCTTACCGCCCTGACGGCGCGACTTCGAGAGGCAGCGGCGGCGGCGCGGGCCGCGGACGTGGAGAAACACGCCGGCCCGGAAATCGAAGCCGCCCTGGTGCATTTGCAGGAAGCACTGGAGGCGAAGGATATCGACGCGATTTACGCCGCGCGGAATCGGCTGCAAGCCCTGCCGCTGACTGGAAAAACGCTTGAGGCGGTATCCGAAATAGCGGACTGCATCCTGACTATGGAGTTCAAAAAAGCAGCGGATATTGTGACAACCACGCTGCAATAGTGGGCATGGTTTTCACAGCGAATGTCGAAGAACCCACTTTACCAAACTATGGAGGACGACCATGATACGCATGCTGACAGCGTATACCGGAGAGGTTGACGATATTGAAGTCTCTGTGACGGAGATATTGGAACAATTAAATCTGAAAGACCGGCTGCTGCGGAATTCCGTAGGGATACTGGCATTTCACCCTGAATTTCTGGAAACAGGCGCAGTCCAGGCCGTAAGCGAAGCTCTTCCCTTTGATTCCATCGGCGGCACGACTTCCAATGTCGCTGTTGCGGGAGCCATGGGAGGCTTGATGTTGGCCGTCACAGTGCTCACGAGTGACGACATTATGTTCAGAGCGGGTGCCGCCGCTCCGATTGAGGATGACCCCCGGGAGCCGATACGGGCACTGTATTCGAGACTCACATTTTCCTGCACAGAGAAACCATCTCTGCTTTTCACCTTCGCCCCGGTCATCGGCAATATCGGAGGAGACGACTTCATTGAAGCATTGGATGCCGTTTCCGGCGGGACGCCCCTATTCGGCTCACTCGCATTTACCCATCTGCCTGACTTCGGCGGCATTGAGACATGCTGGAACGGAAAGCGTCATACAAATGTTTTTACGCTCATTGCCATGTTCGGAGAGATCAAACCCGAATTTTATCTGACCTCCATTCCGGACGACAGGGTGAGGCATCAAAACGCCACCATTACCCAGGCCGTAAAAAACCGGATTCAAAGCATTAACGGGCTTGTGCCGCTGGAATATCTCGAATCCATAGGTCTGGCGGAAAGCGGCAGCATCGCCGGAATCAGTTCCATTCCCTTTGTCCTGACGCTGGATGACGGTTCCCGAATTGTACGCTCTGCCTATAAGACCACTGAGGAAGGGCATATCCTGGCATACGGCACTATACCTCAAGGCGCGAGAATCGGCTTTTCAGATTGCGGCGCGGGATTTGTCCTTCAATCCACGCGGGAAACCACAGCACAGGCGGTCGCGGCATCCAGGGCCAAAAATGCGCTGCTTTTCTCCTGCGCCGGCCGCAGGTGGACTCTCGACACAAGAACAGACGCGGAAATGAAGGAATTAGCCAATTGCCTTGATGAGTCATTCGTTTACCAGTTCGCATACTCAGGAGGTGAAATTTGCCCTGTGAAAAATCAAGAAGGCCGATTAGTGAACAGCTTTCATAATTTTTCCATGATTGCATGCCTGTTATAGTATGAGCATCGATACAGGAAATGAGTCTGCCGCAATAGCCGCACTCAAAATTCAGAATCGCAAATTACAGCGTGAAATCACGGAACTTAAAAGCGCTATGGCGCTTGCAAATTCATTTACACAGACACAAGCCAGATTCTATTCACTTTTACAAATTGATAAATCAAAACAAGAAAAATATCTCAACATGCTGCTCAAAAACAGCATAAGTATTATACTTTTGCTGGACCGAGATGGAGGACTTGAATACTGTACTGATGAGTTTTTGAGGTTGTCTAAAATACAAAATATCGATGTTATTAAAGGAATGAAGTTTGCAGATATAGCAGATATTAGTTTTACAAACGGTTTTTCGTTGACACATGTAGCAGAATTATTTGAGCAGGTATATATCAATAAAGAAGTTATTCGTTCAGAAATAGATATAAAAATCGATACCAATGAGGAATCATGTGTCTATTCGGTCTGTATAATGCCTTTGATTCATACAGATAACGCTATTGACGGCTTTATGCTGCTTCTTCACGATATTACAGATTTGGCAAAAGCCAAGGAAAATGCCGAGCAGGCCAACACCGCTAAAAGTCTTTTTCTGGCCCGTATGAGTCACGAGATCCGCACACCGATGAATGCGATCATCGGCTTAAGCGAGCTGGCGCGAAGAGAGCACGGAAAGCCGAAAGCGCTCGAATACCTCACGGGCATCAACAGCGCCGGGGCGAACCTGCTGTCAATTATCAACGACATTCTGGATTTTTCCAAAATTGAGTCCGGACGGTTGGAGATATCGAACTCACGCTATGAAACTGCGTCCTTAATGAACGATGTGCTGATGATTATCAAAGTCCGCCTTGCGGAAAAAGATTTGCAATTTGCGATCAATCTGGACGTATTCATTCCTGCCTTTCTCATTGGTGATGAGGTACGCGTACGTCAAATTTTGCTTAATCTTTTGTCAAATGCCGTAAAATATACTAAAAAAGGCTTTGTAAGATTTACAGCCAAGTATGAATTTGTCACTAAGGGAAGCATTAAGTTGATATTTATTGTTTCCGACAGCGGCATCGGTATAAGTGATGATGATATTCCTCGTCTATTTGGTGATTTTGTCCGTATTGACAAAAAACATAATAAGAATATTGAAGGTACTGGCCTGGGACTTGCAATATCACGAAGTCTATGCCGCGCCATGGGTGGTGATATATGCGTGGAAAGCGAATACGGCATTGGTTCAACTTTTACGGCGACTATTGTGCAGGAAGTTGACGACTTGCATCCTATGGGTGCCCTGAGCGACAGAATTGCCGTAAAAAGCGAAGACAGAACTGTTCGTTTTACGGCGCCGGATTTTCGGGTGCTTATTGTCGACGACATGGAAACAAACCTGACCGTGGCGGTCGGCCTGCTTGCGCCGTACATGGTGAACACCGACAGCTGCCTGAATGGAGAGGATGCCGTGGCGCGGGTTGGAGCAAACTCTTACGATCTTGTGTTCATGGATCACATGATGCCGGGGATGGACGGTGTGGAGGCCACCCGCCTTATAAGGGCCATGAGCGGGGAGCGCTGTCGGACGATGCCTGTGGTCGCTTTGACGGCCAATGCTGTGACCGGCATGAGGGAGATGTTTCTGGAGAACGGCTTCAACGACTTTCTCTCAAAGCCCATTGAAACAACCAGGCTGGATGCGGTGTTGAAGAAGTGGATTCCGGCCGATAAACGCCGGGATGCATTGGAGGACGACGAAAAACTTTCGGCATTCGATTCGCCGCCTCCGATTGACCTGCCGGAAATTGACGGCATCGATGTCGCCGCCGGGCTTGCCCGCATCGGCGGGTCGCAAAGGCGTTACCTGGATCTGCTGGAAACATTCCGCCGTGATGCAGAAGCCGGTTTCACGCTGCTGGAAAAAGATCCGGACGATGTCCCCCTGCACGCCTTCACCACGCTGGTCCACGCCCTGAAAAGCGCCTTGGCGAATATCGGAGCCGACGACCTTTCGCACGCCGCCGCCCTGCTCGAAGAAGCGGGGCGCGCGGCGGACATGTCCGCAATTCGCGACAGGCTTCCTCCGTTCAGGGAAGAGCTTACCGCCCTGACGGCGCGACTTCGAGAGGCAGCGGCGGCGGCGCGGGCCGTGGACGTGGAGAAACACGCCGGCCCGGAAACCGAGGCTGCCTTGACACGCTTGCAGGAAGCGCTGGAGGCGAAGGATATCGACGCGATTTACGCCGCGCGGACGCGGCTGCAAGCCCTGCCGCTGACCGGGAAAGCTCTTGAGGCGGTATCTGAAATAGCGGATTCGATTCTGCTGATGGAGTTTGAAAAAGCGGAGAGTATCGTGACGTCCTTTTGGGCGGAATTGTGACGGAAATCAATCGAACCGCTGTTTGATTTCCTTTTCCCGTGGCGAGGAAGAAGGCATGACCGTATTCCGGCTGTTCAGCCGCACCGACGCATCCCCGATATCCGTCCAAAAAGCGTTGCGGATACGTTTTATCCTTTTTTTTACTTCTTTTATTGGAGTGCTGTTTTTACTAATAGCAATGAATGCTGTTCGACAGATTGAAAATGTAGCCTCTCTCGTAAATTCCCGCATGGGTCTTCCAATCGCTCAGCGGGCGGTGGCCATGATCGATGGAGACGCTTTTGAACGGCTGGCAAAAACTCTTGATCCTCATGATCCGTTTTATGAGGAAACCCGGAAAAAACTTTTCCGGTTGAAAGAAGAAACCGGCTGCCTTTATCTTTACACAATGGTTCCATACACCGACTCCGTTCACCGTTTCATTATCGACGGCAGTGGAAAACCCGGGGAGAAAATTTTTTCCCC
>JAISYN010000151.1 GCA_031269915.1 Synergistaceae bacterium | reverse complement strand
CTTGGACTCGTGCGTTCCGGGAAGATGGTGCTGAGTTCCGACGACGTTGACGTTCTTTTCAAGTGTCTCGACACTCTCACATCCATGCTCGACTGCATAAGGAGCGGCAGGAGCGACCGGGATATCGAATCGGAACATCTCGTCGAAGTGCTCCACGCGCGCAGAGATCATCCCGAGGGCTCCATAAAGGACGCGGTGCCTGACGCGCAGGAATTTATAGACGATTATGCGCCGGACAGCTCTGGGAGCGAGGGGAAGGGCGTTCTGTCCGAGAGTTCTTTCACAGAGCAGGAGATGGATTGGATATCCTCCGCCGAAACGGCCGGAATGCAGGTCTATGAGCTGAAAGTCGTTCTCGACGAAAACTGTATGCTGCGGGCTGCCCGCGCCTATATGGTGGTCACGCTGATAGGAGACCTTGGGGATATCATCAAGAGCGTCCCGGGAGTCGAAGATCTCGAAAAAGAGGCCTTCGAAAGGGAATTCACGATGTACGTGGCGTCGAGGGATACTCTTGACAATATAATAGCCCAGATATCGAATGTGGGGGAGGTAAAAGAGGTCAAAGGCGCGGAGATAGATATCGATCTATTGAAGGTTCCCGCCGCGAAGCCGGACGTTGCCGCTTCGGAGCAGCATCCCGCCGCCGAGCCTGTCCGCGTACCTGTCGAAAAAGAACATGCCAAGGCCGGAGGCGGAGGAGACGCTAAAAAAGAATCCGCCAAAGCCGGGGGCAGAACCGTCAGAGTCGATATCGGGCGTTTGGACAAACTCATGAACCTCGTGGGCGAACTTGTCATCGGACGCGCGCGTATCGAACGCCTGGTACAGGAATCCCGCCTCAAAGCGTTTGAGGAACCGCTTTCCCAGTTGGGGCGCATTTCCGGCGATATTCAGGAACTCGTGACCAAGCTCAGAATGGTTCCGGTATCTATGGTTTTCGACCGTCTGCCAAGGCTTGTGCGCGATCTGTCGCGCCAGATGGGCAAGGATATTCAACTCCAGGTTGAAGGCGCGGATACCGAACTGGATCGTACTGTCATAGATGAAATAGGAGACCCGATGGTTCACCTGCTGCGCAACTCCCTTGACCACGGCATAGAATCTCCCGAAGCGCGGGAGGCTCGCGGCAAAACGCGTCTTGGCACTATTCTCGTAGCCGCATATCAGGAGGGCAACGGAGTCATCATTGAGGTCAGCGACGACGGAGCCGGAATTGACTCTGAAAAGGTAAAGGCGAAGGCCATCGAGAGAGGTATCATCACCGTTGAGCAGGCGGTCTCGATGACGGATGCTGAAGCGGTTCAGATAGTGATGATGCCGGGGTTCAGCACCGCCGACAAGGTAACCGATCTGTCGGGGCGCGGAGTAGGCACCGATGCCGTCAAGAACAAGGTTGAGGCGCTTGGCGGTCAGTTCCAGATATATTCCAAATTCGGCTCCGGAACGCGGGTAGTGATTCGCCTGCCGCTGACGCTAGCTATAGTTCTCGCTCTCCTCATAAAAGTGGGAGACGAGACTTACGCCATCTCTCTTGAAAATGTGGAAGAGACGCTGCTCGTGCATAAGAAAGATATCAAATATGTTCACGGTACCCCGGTCACGACGGTGCGGGGAGAGATACTGCCTCTTTCAGATCTGTCGGCTATAATAGGTACTCCGGGAGAACGTCCGGACGTCGATGAAAACCCGGTGGTCGTGGTTCGCGTTGGCCGGGAGCGTTCGCGGGTCGGTTTTCTGGTGGACGCGTTCGTCGGTCAGCAGGAAATAGTCATAAAACCGCTCGGTAAATTGCTTTTGAAGGTAAAAGGGATAGCGGGAGCTACAATACTCGGCGATGGCAACGTGGCATTGATACTGGACGCGGCGTCTTTGTAGCGGCGGGTGGAAAGGCTGAAAAATCGCATGTATGAAAATATTGAGTTCACCAGCATCCACATGGATGCCATCCGGGAGATAGGCAATATTGGGACCGGAAACGCCGCCACGGCTTTGTCCCGTCTTCTCGGCAGGGCAGTGGATATGGATGTGCCGGTGGCCGAACTCGTTCCGATTTACGAGGTGACGGCGCACTACGGTTCGCCGGAAATGCGCGTGTGCGCTGTTTTGATCAGATCTGAGGAAGTTTTTTCATGCAGCCTGATGCTAATGATAGATGAGGAAAAAGCGGATATCCTGGCCGATCTTATAATCCCTATGGATATCTCCGGAATGAACGACGAAGAGAAGTTTCAAATAAGGAACAGCGCGCTTTCGGAGCAGGGCAATATAATACTCGGGGCGTTTCTCAACGCGCTGTCGCAGATAACGGGGTGGACTCTGCCCACCACCACTCCCGCAGTGGCTAGGGATATGCTCGGTTCCATAATGGACGTTGTGGCCTCGATGTTCGGCGTTATGGGAGACTCAGCGATGCTTGTCAAAACTAACCTGCATATCAAGGGGCTTGAAGACGATCTCGGCGGGACGGTCATAATGATCCCCGATCCCGGCTCGCTCGAAACCCTGCTCTCGAAACTGGGGGTGCTTTAATCATGCCGCAGCCAATACATGTAGGTATGGCGGATCTGGTGGTCTCGAAGCATCCCGCTACGCTCATAACGCTGGGACTTGGGTCGTGCATAGGACTCGTTATATTCGATCAGATATCCAAAACGGCCGGAATGGTGCATATAATGCTCCCCGACAGCCGCGAAGCGAAAAATATCCCAAAGCCCGGGAAATTTGCCGATACGGCTGTTCCTCTTCTTTTGGAAGAGCTGGCTAAACTGGGCGTCAGCAAATCGCAGCTCCGGGCAAAGATTGCTGGCGGAGCGCAGATGTTTTCTCTTCCCGGCAAATCTGATTCCGCGATATTTGGCGTCGGCAACAGAAACATCGAAGCGACGACGAAAATGCTGGCTTCAGCCGGTATAAAGCTAGTGGCTTCCGATACGGGAGGGAGCAAGGGACGCAGTGTGGAATTCAGCACTGAGACCCTGAAATTCATAGTGAAAACCCTCGGTTCGGGAACAAAGGAGCTTTAGTTTACGGTGCGGAACGCTGCTGCGGCGGACAACGAAAAATTATGGGAGGAATACATGCGGGCGCGCGAACCGCGCGTCAAAGACGAAATAGTGAAACGGTTCCTTCCGCTGGTTCGTTACGTAGCGTCGAGAATGTCCGTCAAATGTCAGGGCGGACTCGATTTTGAGGACATATTGAGTTTTGGGGTTCTGGGCCTCCTGGACGCTGTCGACCGCTTTGAGCCTGAACGGGGTTTCTGTTTTCAGACGTTCGCTGTTCCGCGCATAAGGGGCGCCATATTGGACGAACTCCGCCGCTTCGATTGGATATCCCGGAGCGGGAGGGAGAAACTTCAAAAGTTCGAGAGGACTCTCGAGGATATCGCTAAAACGAACGGAAACACCGACGATAGATCCCTGATGTCCGCCATGGGCATGGACGAACAATCGTACAAAGATTTACTGGAAATAGCGAGCCGGTCTTATATTGTCTCACTGGACGACGTTCTTGCCATAGAGGATGGCGACATGCAACGGGAGGATACTATAGAGGATGAACAGCCAAGCGCCCTCGACATCATGGAACAGGACGAGGAAATTGAGTCAGTGGTCGATGCCTTGAAAAAACTGCCGGAGAGAGAGAGAACCCTTTTGTCCCTTTATTACTATGAAGGTCTCACTCTCAAGGAGATAGGCTTAGTCCTCGGAGTGACGGAGTCACGAGTCTCTCAGCTTCACGGCAGGGCGCTTTCGCTTTTGAAAGCTGAACTGAAGGCGGCTTTGGAGATGTGATGTAGTTTCATCAATCAGGAGGGATTGCCGGTGTCTCAAGGATTTGATATTAACTTCGCGGAGGATGGAGTTTTTCTTGTCGTTACTCCAGATTGTTCGGCTTCTACCGTAAACGTGATATCAGCGCTCAAGGAGAAAGGAGTGACCGATTACGACGGAGGGGCGATAAAATCAGCGCTCGAAAACAAACTGGGCGCCCCTGTCCGCGTAGCCTCTCATCATAAAGAGGAAGCCAAGGACGCGGATTTCAGAATGAAAATTTCGGAAGACGGCCTCACTTGCGAGATGTGGCTCATACCTCCGTCGAGCGGAGGAGCGAAGCCAACCCTGCAAAGCATCAAAGGTTTCATGAATAGCCGCGGCGTCGTCTACGGACACGATGAAAAAGCCATCGAAGAAATGATTTCAGTCCCTCTGGAGAAACAGTGGGTCGTGACGGCAAGGGGCGACACGCCACAAAACGGCAGGGACGCCCGCATCGATTACAAGATAGACCTGAACGTCTTAAAACCCCGCGCCGTCGGAGACAAGGTGGATATGAAAGAATTGGGGACGGTGATAAACGTCATCCAGGGACAGGAAATAGCCGAAAAGTTCCCGCTGGTTCAAGGTAAGGACGGCATGAGCGTTACGGGCAAGAAAATTTCCGCGTACACAGGCAAGGATAAAAACCTGCCATCCGGCAAAGGTACCGTCATCTCTGAGGATAAACTGCATCTATGCGCCGAGTACGACGGGAATGTCATAATCAAAGGAGGCAGCCTCTCCGTCAATCTGACGTTCGATGTGAAGGGCGACGTTGATTACAGCGTTGGCAATATAGATTTCATCGGCCCGGTAATGGTTCACGGAAGCGTCAGGGAAGGTTTCGAGGTCAGCTCGGGCAGCGACATAATAATTGATGGCGTGGTAGAGGGCGCGGCCGTAAAATCGGAAGGCAGCATTACGATAAAGATAGGCGTCCGCGGCACTGGAAAGGCGAATCTGATCGCTAAAGGCGATGTGAACGCGGGATATATCGACCAGGCGAGGGTGAGATCGAGCGGTAATATCGCTGTAGCCGAAGCAATACTGCACAGCGATATAGGGGCGCGCGGCGAAGTCTCCGCGATGGGCAGCAAAAAGGGCCAGATAGTCGGCGGCACGATAAAGGCGGGGAGCGATGTGTTGTGCGAGGTTCTCGGCAGTGAAATGGGCACAAAAACCGACGTGATTGTGGGAGAACTCCCTGAATTGGCCGAAGAGCGCAAACGAAACCAGGAGAACGTTAAACAATTCGAGGAACAGTTAGGAAAAATAGACGCCAATATATCCTTTTTGAAAAACCTTCAGCAACTTGGACAGCTTACCGAGGACAAACAGGAGACGTTAGCGCGCATAACCAAGGCGAAGTTTCAGATAAAGGCTCAACACGACGCGACTAAAAGACACCTGGATGAATTGGAGCGGGATTTGGATAAGAACAAGCTGGAGGGAAGGGTATGCGTGAAAAACGCCTGTCACCCAGGCGTCTCCGTCATGATTCGCGGAGTCAGATATATAGTGCGAGAGACGCTGCGTTTCGTGAAATTTATATATGAGGATGGAGAGATAAAACTCAGATCTTTCGATTGAGGGGAGTTTTTCGTTTTTAAGGAGGCGTTGTCATGATTCGTCCCATAGAAACGGGTATGTCGCTCTACAGCGTGGATCACAAGGCTCATCAGGCGCAGAACGATCCTAACGCTCATTTGGCCCAGGCCGCGCAGCAGGGCGAGATCGTCAGGAAGACAATGCGGGAATCGCAAACTGTTCAGAAATCACCCGAGACCGAGGCCGATGTGAAAATCCGCGACAAAAACTCCGAACGCGGCAGAGGCAGGCAAAAAAAGAAACGGGAAAAGGACGATACTCGGGAGAATAAGACAGAGACCGCGGAAGAGGGCGGCGCCGGAGGGCGGCTCGATTTTCTCGCGTGACAGCCGCTCTGGTCCAGAAAGGTCGAAATGAAGATGGAGAATGGCAGACAGCTTATAGGTTATCTCACGGTCGACTCACATGAAAACTATTTCAGGGGAGCGGCCTTGGTTACGGATTCGAGAGGCATTCCCACGGATTTCCGCTACACCGAGCCCGTGCGGCCGACGAGATTGGAGAGAATACTCTACGGCAGCGCACTGGATATTTATCTTAGAGAAGATATAATTCTCGACAATCTTATATCCGCCGTAGAGACGAAACCGTCGCTGTGGCTTCTGGAAAACGAGGAGCTGATAGGCCCCGTGCAGAAGTTGTCAAGACTTCCGGCCATTGCCGTTGAAGTGTCGGCTCGCTCTCCATTGGAACAGAGCGGCCAGTGCGAACCGACAGGGGAGGAGGGCGTGTTCATGCTGCAAGCTGACAATATAAGCGCTCCTCTCCGTCTCACGCTCTCGCCGGAAAACGCGCCGAAAATATCCCAATTTGCCCGGATACTCACCGCCTCCGCCGAGGAGATGGAACTTATGGAACCTTTCTCGCGCGTCTCACGCGCGTTGGAGGCAGTCTTTGAATCGGAATCGAAACAGTGAATGCCGCGCCTGCTGGATGAAATAGGGAAAAAACTGAAACGCGTCTTTCTGGGACGTATAGTGGTACGCGGATTGGGCGAACTTCGCAGGGAAACCCTCTGCCGTACATGGACGCATTTCAGGGAGGTGAGAGTGAACCCTCTCAGGATAGAGCCGCGCGTCAAATCAGCTCTTTTTGTCGAATGGAAAAACTCGCGCGCGAAGAGCGCGGGTTTCATTTTGGGCGAACACGCGCTGAAAAATTTCAGGGTATCTGGCTTTACGCTTGGAGCGTCACACGAACTCGGCGTGAAACGGTATAAATTTAACATAAAGAGCAGGGCGCGCGCGCGTCACGCGATGGCACGGATGAACGGACTGCCGTCCGTACGGCATAATCGCATAAGCTTCCTCCAAAAACCGCCCAAAATGGAGCGTTCAACTCTTCTTGCGCTCTATACTCCCATTTTTCAGGAAAAAGTGACCAAAAGCGCTCTAGATAAGTCTAGCGGAAATTTATTATTCTGGTATGATAATAAACGCGTGAAAGTGGGAGAGAAGTACCATTTGCTCTTGCTCCGGGTTTTTGGGGGCGAAAAACCTTTGAAGTGGGTATGGCTGTCGGCTGATAAGAAAATTGGCTGATCTTTTTTTTGAAAAATCCCGCACGGATGTCAAATTTTTAGTTCAAACGCGAGTAAGCGTAGTTCGAGTCGATAAAAAACTGGAGGTACGATTCATCTATGGAGGAAGAAAAAACAGCGGACGCCGCAGTCGTCAATATCGGAGACGTCCTGAGTGGAACTGTGGAGCATATAGCTCCCTACGGGGCTTTTGTTCGTCTTGCGAACGGACAGAAAGCGATGATTCACATATCCGAACTCTCCTACAATTTCATCAAGAATGTCGAGGACGTACTGACGCTTTCTCAGAAGGTGACGGCTAAAGTCATAAAAATAGACGACAAAGGGAGAATAGACCTTTCAATCAAAGCCCTTCAGGTGAAAGAATCGAAGCCGGTTCGCCGCGAGGAGGACTTCGAGAAAAAACTCACTTCATTCATGAAACAGAGCGATGAGAAGATAGCCGATCTTAACAGCAAGTTAAAAGATTCGCGCGGAAACAAGAGACGTTCCGGCAAGAAATAGCGGCGTTCACCGATGCTCTTCGGCGCTTCACATTTTACGGAACGCGATCGCCGCATTCTCGCTTTCTCGGGGAGAACGCGCGTCGTCTCGGACGGCGCAGTAAGGGGAGTCGTTCGCAGGTGTTCCCACGGGGCTCCGCAGGTTTTGTTATGCGAACCCGAAAAACGTGGCAGGCCGTTTCCGACCGTATTCTGGCTGATATGTCCTTACTTGACCAGGTTATCAGGCCGAATGGAGTCCAGCGGCGGCGTCTCGTCGATGGAGAAATACCTTGATGGCATGGAGGAAGAGTGGATGCGTTATCATCTCTTGCACGCGCGGCTCAGGCTCGCCTCGATGCGCTGCTCGAGGAAATCTTTCCTGCGCTTTTACAAGAAGCGGGAGTTCGGTTCACTCCGCAGGGGAGGAGTCGGGGGAGTGGCCGTAAGAAACGGCGTTTCGATAAAATGCGTGCATCTTCAGATAGCTTCGTACCTTGGAACGCACAGCCATCCCGCGTCGGAATGGCTGCTAGAAAATATATGGCAGTGGGAATGCGAAACGGGCGTATGTGTCCAAAAACGGTAAACAGAGGAGGATGAACGGAATGAAGCTTTTGGCGATAGCGTTTTTATCCGTGTTGTCGATATCGTGGTTGGCTCCGTCGCTCTGGGCGGCAGGTGAGGTTTTCTCCGTCAAAATTGGGGATTTCAAAGTGAGCATGCTATCGGAAGCTCAAAGAGAGAGCGGGCTTGACATACTTATAGGAGCTTCTGAAGGCGATATAGCGAAATTTATCCCCACCGGGAAGTATCCGTCCGCTGTGGCCGCTTATCTGATAGAATCATCCGAAGGGGCTGTACTCGTGGACACCGGTTTCGGGCGCGAGATGGAACATAACCTGAAATCCCTGGGCATCGAGGCGGGAGACATACGGACTGTGCTCGTCACTCACGCTCACGGCGATCATATCGGGGGTCTGGTGACGAACGGAAAACCGGCTTATCCGAACGCCGAAGTGGTAATATCGAGGCTGGATTACGAATGGTCCGCTCAGGCGCGAGAATACACATCGAAATACGCTTCGCTGGATATAATAACCCCCGGAACCCTCGAAACCGGAGGCGTGGAAACGGCAGGAGGCATATTCGCGATAGCCGCCTACGGACATACCCCTGGGCACACGATGTTCATGGTGAAGTCCGGAGGCGAAAAACTGCTGATATGGGGAGACCTGACCCACGCTATGGCCATACAGATGCCGCGTCCCGGGGTATCAGTGACATACGATACGGATCCTGCCGCCGCAGCGCGGGTGCGGAGCGCTGTTCTGAAATACGTGGCCGAAAATGATATCCCGGTAGCTGGGATGCACGTGGCGTATCCGGGGATAGGATACGTCCGAGAGGACCCCGAGAATCCGGGAGGCTATAAATTCATACCAAAAGAGAAATAAATCGGATAAATAGTTGACGCTAAGGGCAAATAGCCTTACAATTTCACTCCTGAAAGGGAGTGAGCAGTATTGAACGTAAATATTGATTTTGACTCGTGCATAGGCTGCGGTGTATGCATGCAGATTTGTCCAGCCGTTTTCGGACTGGACGACGATGCCGGAAAAGCCCTCCTGTTAAATGAAGAAGCGATAAGCGGTCATGAGGAACTGATAAAAGAAGCGATGGATAGCTGCCCGATAGGTTGCATAAACGAATAATTTTGTGATAGAATAATTTCTTGCGGGCCTATAGCTCAATTGGTTAGAGCCACCGGCTCATAACCGGAAGGTTCCAGGTTCGATTCCTGGTAGGCCCACCAGACAATAAACAGAGATTAATTCTCTTTCACGTAAAACCGGCGGAAACGCCGGTTTTATCGTTGTGGTGTGCCCGGCATGTGCGATAACTTGGAGGTGAAAGTCCTCTACAGGCTTGGCAGTAGGAACTGTTAGCTGAAGGCAAGGGTGTCCGTCGTGAGGCGGAATCTGAAGGAAGCCG
>JAISYN010000147.1 GCA_031269915.1 Synergistaceae bacterium | reverse complement strand
TGTCTACTCTGGTAGTGCCGTATTTCGCGTTGAACTTTTCGAATACCCCAGCCCAGTTAGCCCAATCGTCGGGCTGTCCGTACGTCACGTAAGTCACCCTGTCCGCCGCCGCGGCCGCCGATATCACCAGCACCGCAAACGCGCATGACAATACCGCCGATAAAATTCTTTTAAGCATTTGTAAATCCCCCCTGTTTTTCGTCCGTCCTTATGTGCTCAAACATTGCCTCCGCTTCCTTCGCGCACCGAGCGTCATGCGCGGGGAAATATTCGCGCAGCAGGAACAGCGCGTACTTCACGAACCTCAGTTTTCCGTAGGCTCTATGATTTTCGCCCGGCAGGCTTTCAACTGCCGCGCTGAAACCGCGTTCAACGCCCTCCTTTATATCCTCCAGGCTTCTCCCATTGACGAATACAATAGTGTAAGTCCATCCGAAATAATCACCTCCCATCACGCTGTGCGCGTCGCTCACTCCTACCACAGGCACAAGGAGCCCCTCGCTCCGTTTTTCGCCGTAATAGGCCGTCTGTATGTTGTTGGATTCCGCCTCGTGCCCGCCGAGAAGCTCGAATGCGGTGAACGGCTTCCGTAACATCATGTAATCCAAAAACGCCGAGGCGACATTGTATCGATCCCCAGTGATCCAATAAGGGTGGCAGAGCAGCGATATACCGCCGCATTGTCTTATCTTTTCGAAACACCACTCGCATCCCGCATAAATTACGGAATCCACCCCATCCGGGACAGCCAGCGTTTCCGCGATCTTCCCAACCTCCGCCTCATAGCGCTCTCCGAACATTCCGTTCACGCTACGATTTCCGCCGAAATTTATGATATGCACCGGATTATTTGGGGGATGGACCTCTTCCCCCGGAAATATCAAAAGATCGGTTTTGAAATCCCGAAACGCGTCGATGGCTTCCAGGGACGGCGCATACCTGTGATGATCCGTTATGGCCATGAAGTCCATGCCGATCTTTCTGGAAGCGGCTGCCACAAACGCGGGCGGCTCCCTGCCGTCCGATCTGTTTGAATGGATGTGGAAGTCGCCCTTCAGCGGGATTCTCCCGAACAGGTCGTCGTCTAGGCAGTAAACGGAAAATGCGGCGGCGTCCTCTATCCTGATCCTGTATTCCTGTTCGCGCGCGCCAAAAATCGTAAACGACAGAGCGCCGTTTCTGGCGTCAACCGAAACTGACGATCCGTCATGCGCCTCCATACCTATGATTTCCACGTTGTACACGGATTTAGTGAAGCGGACGTGTTCGTACAGCGGCGATATCTTTATGCGCGTTTCGGCGCGAGCCGGGAATATTTTCGGAGTTATTTCGAAAAGCATCATCCCGCCGCCTCCGAGATCGCTTCCCTTAAAATGTCCATCGCCGTTTCGAGTTCACCTTGCGTGATTACAAGCGGAGGAGTAAGCGTGATGATGTTTCCCCCGGACACCTTGAAACTCAACCCATTGCGGAGACAGCCATACATTACTTTCTCAGCCAAATCCGGCGCTTTCTCCTTGGTGGAGCGGGATTTGACAAACTCGACTCCCGCAAGAAGGCCTATACTCCTGACGTCGCCTATGATCTCGCAGTTCTCTTTAATTGCCGACAGAGCTTTCCTCAAAATCGCCTCCATCGCGTTCACATGCTCCAGAACGCCGTTCATGCTTATATAATCGATCACGGCCATAGCGCAGGCCGAACCGAGAGGGTTCTTTTCATGGGTGTAGTGCCCTATAGACGTGTCTCCGCAGACATCCATTTCCGCCTTGGCCAATACGGCCGACATAGGTATCATGCCGCCCCCGAGCCCTTTCCCGATGATGAGGATATCCGGAGCCACATCGTAATTGTCGAAAGCAAACATCTTTCCGGTGCGTCCGAGCGCCGTCGGAATTTCGTCCAGAATCAGCGCCGCGCCATTTTCCTCGCATATCCGTTTTAATTTGGGATAATACCCCGCCGGCGGTATATGCACGTCTGTGCTCCTGACGGTCTCCATGAGAACGGCGCCTACATCTCCTTCGCATTTCATCACATAATCCATATAGTCGAGGCACTTGAGCCCGCATGTCCCGCAGTCTCCGAACATGCATCTGTAGGAATTATATGGCATGATATGTTCACAACCAGGCATTAACGGCCCGGCCCCGCACCTGAAGACTCCCTCGCCTCCCACCGATATGGTGTCCAGATTGGCTCCGTGGAAGGAGTTCCAAAGGGATATGACCTTGTACCTTCCGGTATAGGCGCGAGCGAGCTTCAGCGCGACACTCACGGACGACGCTCCGCTCGGTGTGAACAGCGTCTTATAGTTTCCGCCGGGCATCAGGCGGCACAGTCTTTCGGCAAGTTCTACCGCCGCCCGGTTCGTATACCTTCTGGGTGAAAAAGCCAGTTCGGAGAGCTGCTTCAGAAGCGCGTCCCTGACATATGGATTGCCGTAGCCAAGTTGATGGACGTTGTTGCCGTGAAAGTCCATATACCTTTTCCCCGACATGTCTTCTATATATATGCCCTGCGCGGATTTGATCGCGTTGATGCATGGAGACGAAAGGCTTTGCCTGAAAAACAGCCTTTCATCCGCTTCCAGCAGAGCCGCCGCGCGGCCGTCCATTCCGTTCCGCCATTCGCGCCTGTTTTCACTCTCATTGATGTCGCCTTCGATGTTACGAAGCATCTGCAGCCTCCATGATCGGCAATGCCGAAAGTTCTATAGAAATAGTACGATCGGTCTGTTAAGTGTGATTTACGTTTGTGTCAAAAATTTGAAAAATTTTCCTTTGTACTGATTTGAAATGGTTGGGGAGTTTTGCGCGATCTGAGGTCAGCTTGATGTTTATTACAGATCAACTCGTCATAGACGAGTTGATCTGTAATTAGAATAATATGGCGCATACCGGCGCGTCAATCTTTCTTCCAGTAGTAAATCATGTCCTGCCCCGGTTCCATGTTCACCGTACTCTGAGTGGGCTGGTCTATCATGAATGAGGAAAGTTCTTTTACATTCTTTGCCCCGAGCCGCTTGTCTATCTCCGGTTCCCGCCCGGTCAGATTGTCGTATGTCGCCACTATGCGCGTTTTCCCTCCCTGGTTTGAACTCGAAAAACCAGTTATCTTTATTCCGTCGATAGTGGAAAACCTGCCCACTGGCTCGCCCCAATACGGAGCGCCGCTGTCCGCGTGGAGGGCGTAAAGTCTTGCCTCTCCGTATGTTCTCGGTGAAAAATTGCAAAGTATGTCGGGGTTGGTTATGTTTATTTTTTTCTCCACGAACGTAGGTATATATATGACCCCTCCGGCAACCAGAGGCTTCGCCGATACATATTCGGCGGATTTGCCCTGTCGTGCCTGAGCCAGATTTATCATCCATCCGTGTCCCGCGTCTTCGGGATTGTAAACGTCGGTTTCGTCCGCTCTCAACACTTTCAGATCATTTCTCGTATAAACGCTCGTCTGGGATTGCTCCGTCTTGAACGAGAAAATCATCTGAGAGGCGTTGTACAATTTTCCGTCAGGATGTGCGTGGTCCCTTGTTACCGGGATATCGGCGGTACCTCCCGAGAGCCAGATCGCATTATCTTTTCTCAAAGCCGTAATCCCATGCGGAATCGCGTAACTGTTCCCGCTCCCCGCCGACAGTTCCTGATTGCTTTGAAGCGTGGCGAGCGTCTTCAGCTTCCATTCTTTCGGAGAAATGGGCGTTACCGTTTTGTCGGCGTTCTCCTGCTCCATCTCCAGGCCGAAGATACTGCCCCTGTTGTCGGCGGCGTACACCGCGCCGGTCATGTAAGAACCGTATTCATTGCCCTGTTCGGAACGCAGAAGAGTGGGCTCGGATATCATCATGCCCATGTAAGGAGCGCTCCCTACCTCTCCTTTTCCTTTTCTCATGGACCGCTCCACTTCGCCGCTTCCGAATCCTCTTATAACGCTTCCGTCCTCTGGATCGATCAACATGAGCACAGCGCCGTCGCGTCCGTTGAGTGAAAGATTCAACGTCTTTTCGAAGCCCCCGGTCAAGGCTATGAAATTCTGCGCGGCGCCGGGCGCCCCGGTGACTCCGGGTACCGGTTTGGGGCTGTTCAGTCCGAGTTTCATCCAAAACATGTCGGAGCTGTCCTGTGCCGGAACCGACAGCGATGGGACGGTTTCCGACGCCGTCATCGACGCAAGCTCTGTTCCGATTTTCTCCTTATACCACAGAAAACGCGGGTTTGAGTGCGAGTCCGCGTTCATAGCGTATAACCCGCTGCCGCCTCTCCCTAACGCGCCGAACAGATACGTTCCCCATAGCGATCCGTCGCGGTTCGACATCCTGCGGGATATCAACGCGCCGTCGAGCAGATAGACCGGATTCGCCCGGATGTTGGTTATATCGCCATTTTTGAGATCGGACTCGTCGACATTGACATCCAGCCAATTCAGCTTACCCCCGCCGTAAACGCGGGTCTTCATCGTAGCCAGCCTTGACGGCAGGAGCATGGGCGGCGGGATTATAGCCATCGTCTCATTGCCCGTATCGGGCTCCACGGCGTGAAGTATGCCGTCGTTGGTCTGGAGATATATCATCGGCGGCTGTTTGTTAATTGCCAAATTACGCTCCTCCGCCCATTTATTGTAACCGGGAGGCCCGTTGCCGACAGGAGGATCGCTCACCATGACCACGCCCTGCTGCCCCAGATCGGCCAGGATGTTCGCGCGTTTGAAGTCCTTTCCCTGTTGATACGAATGTTCGTAGCCGTTGAGCCAGTCGTAAAACGCCAGGGCGGCGCCGTGTCCGCTCAACGAGTCGTTCCCCGGCAGATTGGCGTCGCTCATATTATCCGGACTCAGTCCGGTGAAAGACGCGAATCCGGGACTGTCCCGGGGAATGCGGGCTAACGATCTTCCGTCCCATTGAGTGATGTTTCTCCACGAGTTTCCTTGTGATCCATTCCTCTTGCTCAGCAGTTTATCGTTCAGCTCCCATATTTTTCTGACTGCGGGAATTCCGTCGGGATCTTCATCGACGCTGAAACGGGTGAGGCGTCCCTCCCACACGTTGTCCCTGCGAATCCTGAACGTCGAGGAGTAAAAATCATACTGCGACGCGTTTTGATTCAGGATATCGTCCGCTAAAGGAGTCTTCAGCATCTGTCCCTTCCCTGTCTGTTCCTCGTGGGTCTCGATGAACATTATGGCGTTCTGAATCGCCGTCATGAGCGACGGAACGTCGTCCGCGAAGAACGCGCTCACGCTCTCGTCGTTTATATCCTTCCCCTGTCCCGCCCTTGCCATCTTATTCAGGTTTTCCCTCATTTGGATAACTTTCGCGCGCACAGCGGCGTTGTTGCGAACGTCCTCGTCGTCGGGGTTT
>JAISYN010000021.1 GCA_031269915.1 Synergistaceae bacterium | reverse complement strand
AAAACCGCAGTATACGCATATTTGATGTCTCAAAAAACATTAGCGCAAATTTCCCGACCATTTTCCGACCGTAATTCGCCTTCTGATACCGCCCTCGTGGCTTTCCTGCGGATTTGGGTGTATGTGCGAAAATTGTAAGAACTTGTGCGAGATGCTAACATGGTATCACTGGACTGCGAAGCAGCTAATGGTGAATGTCAGCGATACGATCAACAAGATCAGATACACCACAAGAACCGGATTACGTCCGGTAATGTCATGCACACAATGCGGAGTTTGCGAGCGGACGTGCCCTGTCGGCATCGACCTCAAGCGCTTGTGCCTGGAAACAAGGCGCGTTCTGCAGAAGACCGGGGAGCTTCCATCCGGCTATTATGAATACTGGCTGAACGACATGCGGCATGGCAACGGGGAGGAATCGGCTTTATTTATTCCTAATTTCGGCTATAAATACAAATACATATATTTTCCCGGATGTCAGATGGGCGCCTCCGATCCCGATTATGTCGTTAAATCTTATGAATGGCTGTGCTTGAATTTCCCCGGCGATACCGCCTTGATGCTGTATTGCTGCGGAGCGCCGGCTCACTGGGCCGGTGACGAACCTTTACATAGCGAGACGATGGTGAAAATCAGGACGGTTTGGCGGGAGTCCGGCAAACCGTCGTTCATCGTGGCCTGCCCTACCTGCGCCGAGATGTTTATAAATCATTTCCCGGAGATCAATATCGTATCGTTGTGGGGGTTGATGGCCGAACGGGTCCCCGAACGCAATGTGAAACTCGGAACCGTGTCTGTGTTCGATCCGTGCTCAAGCAAGTACGTCAGTCACATGCAGCGGGATATACGAATGTTGATAAAAAAAACTGGTTATGATATAGAAGAACTGAAATGTGGCGGCGAACTTGCGAGGTGCTGCGGATATGGCGGCCTCGTCTATTCGTCGAATCCCGGGCTGGTCGAACTGATAGGCGAGCATAACCGGGCGCTCGGCGATCTGGAATTTGTCACCTACTGCACCAATTGCCGCGACAGCTTCGCGACCCATAAAAAGCCATCACGTCATATTCTGGATATTTTATTTTTCGACGGCGAGTCCAGAAATCTTCGGTGTCCGGCAGATCTCTCAGGGAGGCGAAAAAACCGCGTCGCGCTGAAAAGGGCTCTTTTGAACGAGACGCAAGGATCGGAGCGGTTGGAGGAAATGACGCCTTACAACGATATAACGCTCATTATATCGGACGAAACACGGGAAAAACTCGACAAACGATTGATACTCGAGGAAAACGTGAAGATGGTGATTCATTGCGCGGAAACGTCGAAGAAGCGTCTTTATTGCTACGAGGACGATATTTATACCGCTCATCAGGAGCAGGGCAAAGTGACATTTTGGGCGCAATACAGACCGGTCGGGAACGGTGCATACCTGCTGCTGAACGCTTACCTTCACAGACTGCGCATAGAAGGATAAGACATGGCTGAAAAAACGCAAAGATGCTGCAAATGCGATCTTGACCTCGAAATTAAACAAACAGTGTTCTCCTATATGGGGATGCACTTCAACCATGATCTGCTTAGATGCCCTTCCTGTGGCCAGGTGTATATTTCCGAGGAGCTGGTCATGGGTAAAATTGCCGAGGTTGAACAGCTTATGGAAGAGAAATAAAGGATATGACTGGATTCCGTAGGCGTGGCTATATACATAGACTCGTCTGTCAGCAGGTGAAAATTCCGCGAAGTTGTCGAATTTGCAACTTCTATGACATAGGCTAAACGATAATACGAGGAGGAGTTTAGAATGACGATCGATCGAAGAACAAGAGCGGCAATGATGGTGATTGGCAGTGGGTTATCTATTTTTTCGGGTATTGGGGCCTTTACGGGTACTTTCTCGATGTACGTTTTACCGCTTTCCGTAAAATTAAATGTATCAACCGCCACTATAGGTCTTATCTACAGCTTCGTGAGTGGAGCCGCAGTTGTTTTATCCGCATTTTTAGGGCAAATCATAGCTAAAATAGGTATTAGCTACTCGGTCTGTTTGGGAGCTTTAGGGGGAGGTTTAGGTTTTATAATTGTGGGATTTGCGAAAAATATTTACCTCGTATATTTGTGCGGCGTTTTGTTAGGTTTCGCAACGATATTCACCGGTTTTGCAATGGCACAAACCGTAATTTCGAAATGGTTTGCAACCGGACGAGCCACCTTATTTGGAGTTATCGGCCTGGCGGAAGCTTTAGGTACTACCGTCTTCGCGTTTATTGCCGCGTATTTTTTCGGCCGGTCCGCAACGGGATTTGAAACGTCGGCTGTCGTTACCGGCGTTATTGTTTTTATTTTATGCGCGGTTTCGGGTTTAGTCTTCATGCACGGTCTGCCTGAAGACTATGGATTTAAACCAATTGGCGCCGAAGATCGGCTGAATGACGCAGGTTATGCGGACAAAAGCGACATCCCTGGAATTTCTTCAAAAGAAGCCTTAAAAACCGCCAGATTGTGGATATTGATGTTCGCCACCTTTATTCTGGTTTTGGCGGCGTATCTTTATACCCCGCAACAAGCGGCATATTTGGGGAAAAAAGGTTTGGACAACGTCCAGGTAGCCTTGTTCTTGTCGAGCTTTATGTGGGCCAAAGTGCTGAATAAGCTTTTGTTCGGCATTGTTTCCGACAAATGCGGTATGCGATTAGCCATAGGATACAATATAATTGCGTTTATTGCGGGCTATGGATTGCTGCTTACGAGTTCCAGCTTCATTGGTTTGCTGGCTGGCACAATTGGCGTAGGAATGGGCTCCGGAATGAGCGGTAATTATGGAACGCTTGTCATCGCAAAAATGTTCGGGGCAAAAGATATGATTAAACTTGCTCCGATGCCGCATTCCGCTGCGGCTGCGGGAGGTATGGTAGGGCCTCTGGCGCTTTCCGCCGTGTTTTCTATTTCAAACGGCTCATTTCCCGTAATGTTTATCACGGCAATATTGCTTTTGGTAGTTTTCTTGATAATGGTAATGAGCATTACGCGCCCTTCCATGCTATTTGAAAAGTAGACTGGGATGAACTTCCTGGAACTGGAGGGAGATCAATACGACTCTCCGAATTTCCTGACCGTTTGAGGGATTATGGGCGGCTTTGGGGAATGTTTGATGTCTGCGTGACGCTGGATGGGGGATTGATTTAATGGAAAGCGTTTGTCCGGTTTGCCTTATGCGGATTCCAGCTCAGAAAAAAAGAGAAGGGAATCAAGTCTATATGGAAAAAACCTGCCCAGAACACGGAAATTTCAGGACTCTCCTCTGGAATGGACCGCCTGATTACGACGATTGGGCAAGGAAACGTCCCCCGGCTGCCCTGGCGAGCTGCCACGCCGTGCCTGTCAAAGGCTGCCCGTATGACTGCGGCATTTGCCCGGATCACCGTCAAAACACGTGCTGTGTTTTGCTCGATGTGACGGAGAGGTGCAACCTGCTCTGCCCGGTCTGCTATGCGTCGTCCGCAAGCGTAAGCTCTCTTGACCCGGATCTGCGTGAGATCGGGGAATGGATGGACATGCTGATGGCAAGCGGCGGCCCTTACAATATACAGCTGTCGGGCGGCGAGCCGACGATGAGGGACGACATCCCGCAGATCATCATGCTTGGAAAGGGAAAAGGGTTCAATTTCTTCCAGCTGAACACGAACGGGCTGCGAATGGCGAGAGAGCCAGGCTATGTCTCTGAACTGAGGGACGCTGGCTTGAATTGCGTGTTTCTCCAGTTCGACGGGCTGCGCGATGAAATATATGAGAAGCTGCGTGGGCGGCCGCTGCTGGAAGAAAAGCTCAAGGCAATAGATCGCTGCGCCGCCGCCGGGATCGGCGTCGTGCTCGTCCCAACTGTGGCTAGCGGTGTCAATGACGGCGATATCGGGGACATTCTCAATTTCGCGGTAAAACGAATGCCGGCCGTTAGGGGCGTTCATTTTCAGCCGGTCAGCTATTTCGGGCGGTATCCTGACTGGGAAAGAAAATATATCACTATTCCGGATATGCTGAGGCATATCGAAAAACAGACGGGCGGGAAAATGAAAATCGGCGATTTCAAACCCGGAGCCGCTGAGGACGCATATTGTTCATTCAACGGGAGTTTTTTGCTGAGGATGGACGGAACATTGAAGTCGTTCGCGGTGTTGAAGCAGCCGGAAAAAACCGCTGGCGGATGCTGCGGCGATTCCGCCAGATCCCGCGAGTATGTGGCGAGGCGCTGGAGCGCGACGCCGAGTTCTTGCTGCGACGACCAGAACGCAGATCCTCAATCCCTTGAAGGTTTTTTGGAACGTGCCAGGAAATACACGCTGGCGGTCTCCGGTATGGTCTTCCAGGATGCCTGGAACCTGGATCTTGACCGGCTTAAAAGCTGTTACATACACGTCGTAAGCCCGGATCGGCGGCTTATCCCGTTTTGCGCCTATAATTTGACCGCCCTTGGAGGGAAAACCCTGTATCGGGGCCGGCAGCGAGAAGAAGGCGGCCCTGCGCCCTCGAAGAGAAGGTGCCAGTGTGCCGGAGTATGACACTGAGGAGCCGGACACTATGTTCAGGCCGGGCGGCACTGTGATCACGCAGAGGATGGTCAGCTTTTCCGGTTTGCTTCCTGGTTCGCGGCTGATGGACGTTGGCTGCGGAGATGGAAGCACTGTCAGGCTTCTTATGAAACTCGGATATGATATCAGCGGCATCGATGTCGCTGTTTCAACGGATGACGAAGTTCATGATCTGCCTGTTTATCACGGGACGGCCTTCGATCTGCCATGCCGCGACTCCGAACTCGACGGCATACTTTGTGAGTGTGTTTTTTCGCTGCTCGACAGTCCCAGCGCCGTCATAACAGAGTTCAAGCGGGCACTGAAACCGGAAGGGGCTCTCATGATGTCGGACCTGTACTCGCACTCTAGCGGGGGAATGGCTGCGGGAATGATGAAGAATATTTATACAAGAGAGGGAATTGAGCGATTTTTGGGCAGCGGTAATTTTTCGCTCGAATATTTCGAGGATAGTTCGGAAGCATTGAAGGGAATGTTTGCGCAATTGATTTTCGACATGGGAGCGAATGCTTTTTTCAAGGAGATTGACATGGATTTCGGAGATTTGAAAAAACTGCAGTGCGGTTATTTTTTACTGGTCGCGCGGCCTCTTAAATAAAACACAGGCGCATCGAGGGGCGCTCTCTTGCGCGCATGGGATGATTTCATGTATGCGTTGATTGGTGGACGTAACGCACGAATATCAGAAATGGGGTGACGGAAATGGATGAACGCAGAGTATATTTGGACAACTCGGCGACGACCCCGGTCGCAGAAGAAGTTTTGAGAGAAATGATCCCCTATTTTAACAAAGCCATGGGCAATCCCAACAGCCTCCACACGTGGGGCAGGGAGGCGCGGCGCGCGGTAGACGAGGCGCGCGGGGACGTTGCGGCGCTTGTAGGGGCTGACGCGAGCGAGATAATATTTACTGGCGGAGGGAGCGCGTCGGATAACCTGGCGATTAAGGGCTCGGTCTGGGGCACAAAAGGAACGAGAAAACATATAATAACCTCAGCGGTTGAACATCACGCGGTGCTGGATACGTGTAAATGGCTTGGCCAAAACGGCTGCGACGTCACGATCCTGCCAGTCGACAAATTCGGTATGATAAGCCCTGATTCTCTAACAAACGCCATAAGGGACGACACACTTCTCGTGAGCGTTATGCACGCCAATAACGAGGTTGGGACAGTCAACCCCATCGCGAAGCTCGGAGAAATTTGCAGGAATAGAGGCGTGATTTTCCACACTGACGCGGTGCAGTCTATTGGGCACATACCGGTGCGCTTGAAGGAACTGCCGGTTGATATGCTGACGATGTCCGCGCACAAAATGTATGGCCCGAAAGGCGTTGGAGCCTTGTATATCCGCAAGGGTCTCAAATTAGTATCTATCATCCACGGAGGGGGGCAGGAATTCGGTATTTATTCAGGAACCGAGAACGTACCGGGGATTGTCGGGTTCGGCGCAGCGGCGAGACTTGCCGTCAAGCTCAATGAGAGCGAAGAGGAAAAGAGAATAACCTCGCTCAGAGATAAATTAATTAATGGCGTCCTTGAGCTGATTCCCGATACCGTACTGACGGGGCACAGGACGGAGCGTCTGCCCTTCCATGTCAGCTTTTGCGTCAGAGGAGCGGATGGATCGGATATTTTAGTTGAAATGGACAGGGCTGGGATTGGCGGATCTAGCGGAAGCGCTTGTACCTCTGGCAGTACAGAGCCAAGTTACGTCCTTCTGGCTATGGGGTTCGACCATGGGACGGCGCATGGTTCTGTTCGACTGACTCTCAATAAAAATACGACTGAAGAGGACATCAGCTACGTTCTCGAAAAACTTCCCGCTATAGCGGAATCAGCGCGTAAGTCGTTATACAAGCGCAAAAAATAGAAGGCAGTAAATTTAGAGAAAGAGATGTGATCTTGTTGAACGCAGACGAGCTGACCATGCAAGGTTTTTCCTGTAGCCAGGTCATATTGATGATGACAATGGACCAGATTGGGATGGATGAGGACGGAAACTTGGTCCGGGCAATGAAGGGACTTACTCAGGGCATGGGGATAGGCCACGCCTGCGGCATCGTGACCGGGGCCGCGTGCGCGTTCAGCCTGGCGGCGGGAGCGCGCGGGGCATCAGAGTTGTTCCCTCTGTTTTATCAATGGTTTTACGAGAATTACGGCGAAGCGTGCGGCGGCATAAACTGCCTTGAATTGCTGGATGGCGACATAAACTCGCGCTTGAGAGTCTGCCCGGAAATGATAAGCGCTTCGTGGGGCAAAGTATCCGAGCTTTTGGAGCTTTAGAGGGACAAAGGGATCGTGCCTGTTGCCGAATTACTCCGAAACCGGCTGGATCGGTTGAACGACACACTCCGCAACGCGAAGGAAAATTCGCGCTTTTACGCTCGTCATCTGCCGGAGCTAAATACTTTGCGCTTAGAGTCAGTAAATGAAATTGAGCGCATACCTTTCACGGAAGAAAAACATCTCGGCTCGGGGATCGAGGATTTCATTTGCGTTCCGCCGGGAAAAATATCGAGGATCGTAAGCCTTTTCACATCAGGAAGCACCGGTTCCCCCAAAAGAATCTGTTTTACCGGCGACGATCTGGAAAACACAGCGGATTATTTCTCCTTTGGCATGAGTCAAATAGTCGCGCATGGTGAAAGGGTTCTCATATGTTTGCCAGGGAAGAGCGAATACGGAGTGTCTCACCTGCTGAGTCTCGGCATAAAGAAGTTCGGAGGTTCACCTGAAATATACGGGATCATCTCCGATCCCAGCCATGCCGCGGGACGCGTGAACGAGTTCAGGCCAGACTGTATTGTAGGGATGCCTGTCCAAGTAATGGCCTTGGCGGAATGCCACCGGCGTGAATATCAAGGACGCGGCCCATCGACTGTGCTGCTTACGGCGGATAACGCGGCGGAGAGTCTGAAACTGAGGATACGGAACGCCTGGGACTGCCTTGTGCTGAATCACTACGGCTCCACCGAGATGGGATATGGCGGCGCGCTGGAATGCAATTTTCAAAACGGCTTGCATCTGAGAGATATGGATTTGTGCTTTGAAATCATTGATCCGTATAGCGGTAAAAACATGCCGCTGGGAGAAGAGGGAGAAGTGGTGTTCACAACTCTCACGCGCCTCGGTATGCCGCTCATAAGATACAGGACAGGGGACTTTGCCCATTTGCTCCCAGGCCCGTGCGGTTGCGGTCAAACATTGAATCGCGTTTCACTGCCGTGGAGGAATAATGGGGGCACGGTATTCCTGAATGATCGATTATTGACGATGCGGGAATTGGACGAAATTTTATTTTCCAATCGCCATGTCATGGATTATTCGGCATCTATTAGGAGGGGTGAATATGAAAGCATTGTTAAGTTGAAGATCTGGGCTGACGGGGAAGCCGACTGTTTGGATTCCGGGACGCGAAAAGCGATTGCGTCGGTTTTGCCATATGGCGTGAGCGTCTGTTTTGAGATGGCTGAACCTGATGACATAAGCCCCGGTTTGAGAGGGAAGCGCTTGGGATTCGTACATGAGCCTCGATTTTAAGAAAAAAGGAATCGGCGATGAAGAAAAACAAGTTTATGATAGTAAGCGGTTTTTTGGGCGCCGGCAAGACAACGACCATGATCGCGCTGACGGACTATATCAATGAAAATCTCGGTAAGGCGTGATCGGCTGCTTAATTTTACAAACATAACAGGTATAACGAGCAGGAGGCTTGTTTCATGTAATTTACGGTATTCGAGGGTGACAAAATTACCGGATCCCATAAAAAAGCGGGTAAATAAACTGCGCGGAGCGGCTGAGAATCTTATGCGGTAAATCGCCGGAA
>JAISYN010000115.1 GCA_031269915.1 Synergistaceae bacterium | reverse complement strand
CTTCAGGTCACGAACAATAAATCAGCCTTTCCTTAGCCGGATCAAATTCGAAAACGAATTTTTTATCGGGTGAGACAAAACACGACAAAAATCGTTTATAATACGTCATGCGCAAGACAACATCGCGGCGCGTTTTATGGGATGTACAAATTGACGGAGAGGAAGAGACCCGTGAATGTTTGGTTTGGGCTCGATGGAGAAGAGGATCTCCGAAAAAATCGAAGGATTTGGGGAAAAAATTGAGGCATATCTCGTGAACCGCATCGACGGACTCGATGAGCGCCTTCAGCAGTCAGTCCGTCAGGAACGCAGGAACCAGGCGGCGCTGGAGAGCCTCTTCGAGAACCAGAAGGCGGAACTCTCGATGCTGCGCGGTATTCGAAACGAATCGAAGGCGTTGAATACGCTGATGGCTTTTGCGGAGAGTTTTGCCCTGTGGTGTCAGTCTCAGCAAAACTCGCCGGAACTGCGGGTGCTCCGGGCCAAACTCGCCGCTCTTACAGATCATTTTGACCTCAAGATACTGGCCGAGAACGGAGTGCCGTTCGACCCGTCGCTTCACGAGGCGTGCGCCGTGCGCTTCGACCCCAATGTGCCGGATGGATATGTGCTGGAGACGGTTCGTCCCGGGTTTTTGTCGGGGGGGGAGATTTTACGCTGCGCGTCCGTGGTGGTCAACCGGCCCGCGGACGTGAGGAAGACCTGGACGGAAAACGTGACCGGCGAAGGCGGCGCGTTTGCCGAAGGAGAGGCGGGCGCCGAATGATCGAATCCGCGTATGAAATTCTGAAGATCCCACGCAGCGCATCCCCGGAGGATGTGAGGGCGGCATACGTGAAACTGGTTCGCCGTTATCCCCCCGAACATTTCCCGGAACGGTTCGCGGTTTTTCGCGACGCCTATCAGAAGGTGTGCCTGGGTGACGATTATTTGGACAATCTTTTAAAAATGGACACATGTCAGATGACACCGCTCGAATTCGCCGGCTTCCTGTGGGGCGATAGAAAAGAACTCAAGCCGGAGGAATCCGGCCTGTTTGGCTTGGACGCGCTCATTGACGGCGGGCGGGCGCGAAAGGCCAATGATATTCTTGAATCGGTGAATACGTCGAATATCAAATGGAGAGGAAAGAACTGAACGAAGATGAGTGATTCGAAAATTTTTGGCATCGATCTTGGCACGACGAACTCTTGCATATCCGTTCTGGATAACGGCGCCCCCAGGGTGATTCCAGCCGACGGAAACGGTGTGGTGCCTTCTGTGATAAGCGTGGACGGCGGCGAAATTCTCGTCGGGCGAAAGGCGAAAAACCGCGCCGCCGCATTTCCCGAACAGTCGGTCCGCTCGGTGAAGCGCCGTATGGGAACGGGCAGCCGCGTCTCTATCGGCGGAAAATCGTACAACCCGGAGGATATATCGGCGATGATCCTGCGCTACCTCTGCGATGAAGCCATGCGGCTGGAGGGACACAAGGTCTCTAACGTGGTCATCACGGTGCCGGCCTATTTCAGCGACGCGCAGCGCAGGGCAACGATCGAGGCCGGTAAGATGGCCGGATTGACGGTCGAGAGGATCATCAACGAGCCGACAGCGGCCGCGCTCTTCTACGATCACATCAACATCGCGTCCGGCGCGTCGGCCGGTTTGTGGAAATACGCTCTCGTATACGACCTCGGCGGGGGCACGTTTGACGTGTCCGTCCTGAGGATGAGCGAGATAATCGAGGTTCTTGCCAGCACCGGAGACACGAAACTGGGCGGGGACGATTTCGACAGGTGCGTGGTCGACCGTCTGTTGGGGGCCATCGCCGCCAACGGCGGGGCGGACGTATCCGAGTTTACCCCCGCCCTGGCGAGGCTGTCGGCGATTGCCGAGCAGGCGAAGATGGAACTGTCCGTCAAAGCGACCGTGAGGATAGAGGAAGCGAATATCCCCACCCCGGACGGGCACGGATGCACGCTATTGACGGATGTGTCGCGTAACGATCTGGAGGTGTGGACGTCGCATCTCCTGGAACGCACGGTCGATTTCGTGCGCAAGGCGCTGGATGAGGCGAAGCTGCACACGAGAGACATCGACAAGGTGCTGCTGGTCGGCGGGATGACGCGGATGCCCGTCGTCACGCAGAGGCTGACCGAGTTATTCGGGGACGCGAGTATGCCCGCCGTCGATCCCGACCTCAGTGTCGCGTTCGGAGCGGCCATACAGGGAGGAATAATCAACGGCGAGAACGTGGAGCAAATCCTGCTGGACGTGACATCGCACACGCTGAGCCTCGGCGCGCTCGACATATTCAGCGGAATGATAAAGTGCGCGCCGATCATTCCGCGCAACACGCAAATACCGGCCACGCGCGCCAGGCTCTTCTGGACCGTGGAGGACAGGCAGAAGATCGTGGAACTCGATGTCTACCAGGGCGAATCCGAGCTGCCGGAGGAGAACACCTGCATCGGCCGCACAAGGCTGGAATTGGCGAAGGCGGAGTCGCACTCCCCCATCGAGGTCGAATACTCCTACGACCTCAACGGAATAATTCACCTCACCGCCGAACAGAAGGGTTTCAGCAAAAAGGTGGAAGTATATTTCGACAGCCGGAATCCAGAGAAGGAATACAGCCAGGAACTCGATGACGACTGGCCGGATGATTTGGACGAGCTGGACGAGCTGGACGAGCCGGACGAGCCGGACGCGCCAAGCACGCTGAAAACGTCCGCGCCGCCCGTCAACTTCGTCACGCATCGCGCCAAAACCCTGCTCGACGGCATGTCCCCCGGACCGCGAAAGACATCCCTGGCAGACCTCCTCAAACGTTACGAATCCGCGTTGGTCGATGACGCGGACGACATCGACGATATTGAGGATGAACTGCTGTCAGCCATGGACGAATCTTGAGGATAATGACAATTGTCGCGCAATAAGAAGAAGAAAAAAATCGCCGGACAAAACCTCTCCCTGACGGAGCGGCTGGAACGTCATTGGAACAACGAAAAATGGGAGGCGTTCTTTTCGCTTTACATGCGAGACAGGGAGGCATCCGATCGCGGCCCGTGGGCGGCCAAATTCCCGGACGCCCTGTACAACTGCCTTACCGCGTCGCTGTTTCTGCACAGAAACTACGACGGGGCGCGGCAGGTGGCGGAAATGATGCTGGGAGAACGCGCGCTCGGCCCCGATGAGGGCGTGCTTCGAGAGTGCGCGCGAACAGCTCTCGATTTCATAAACATCAAGGAGGGGAAATTGAGCCGCCCCGGCGAAGAGGGGCGCGGCATCGCTCTCCCCGAGCCCTACGAGGAACTGCGGCGAAAACTGGCTGACGAGTTTGCCTCTCCTCCAAAACGCGGCAAAAAAAAGAAAGAGGTATCAAACCCGACGGTCGAAAAGCTGGCGAAACAGTTCAACGCGCTTCCGTCGGCAAAGAACCTCGGCCCTTACACTAACTTTTTAAAGACCGCGGAAACTTTGACGGCGGAGACGGAGGGGACGGAGTCGGCCGCGATCTTCAAGGCAGTCCGCGACATAGCGTCGATAATCCGGGAGATGGCGCGAGGCTCATACGGTTTAAGGGATCCGGCGCAGTTGATCTGGCATTTCGAGCATTTCGGCCCCAAGGAATACCCTCTGCGCGCGAGCCACCCCGCTCTGCTTGCCATGTGGGAGTACATGTGCAAATTGGGGGGGCGTAAATTCGGCGGCAAATGGGAGAACGCCGCAAGAACGGCCAGAATGAGCGTTATTTCCATGAACGAGGAATTCAAGCCGATTTACGACAAGTTGTTAACAGCCGTCAAGAAAAAATCTTCGAACGAAGATATCTATACCAAGATCGAACGGTCTTACGACGGCTGGACGGATCAGGAGAGATTTATCATCTTATTTCTCGCCGTGTCGGCTCATCAGATGGAAAATGACCCCGATTTCCTGGAGGATATCCATGCGGATACGATGCTGAGATGGTTCAAAATTCTTGGGGAAATAGGCGGCAGGAGACGTTCCGAGGGAGCGTGGCCGGAGAGCGTCAAGCTCTCCGTTGAGAAGATGGCCATTGCCGGCGGCTCCAAATATTTGGATTTCCTGGCCGGGGAAAACCTCCCGTATGAATGTATGACATCAGCGACGATTGCAGCGATGGTTCTTTACGCCCCACACGCTTTCAAATTGATAAAGGCCAGGCTGACATCCCGTCTGCCGCTCAATATGACCGAAGCTGACGAGGAGGCTTTGGACAATTTTTTACCCGGAATAATGTTCTCCGTTCCCGTACTCACGGCGACATCCGGACTGTTTGACAGCAGGGGGAAAGAGATATTTTTCAAATCCATCTTGATGTCCATACTGCGCACGGATATATCATGGGCGCTGGCGCCTGTGAGCTATGGATCGCCGCTGTGGAGTTCGATGTCTCAGCCTCATATCGCGCTGTTTTTGGAGAATCTGCCGGAGGACTCGTATGCCGCGGCTTTTTGCCGGCTCTGTCTTGGCCGGAAGCCCATGAGTCTGTCCGACGACGCGTCGCAGATCGCCGCGTTTTTCTCCTCCCGCCCGGAGGAGAGTCTTTTCAATGCCACGCTGTCGCTGTTTTTGATGACCTGGCCCGGCATATCCATTGAATTCCTGCTGCGGCTCTTCGAGAATTCTCTGGCTGAACACGAACTCATAGGCGAGTGGCAGGCGATACCGGGGATCATCTCCAAAATTCAAAACCCGCGCGACAGGCACGATATCGCGCAAGGCGTATTGCGCATAATAAAAAAGAAATACAAGAAGAATATAAACGTGGACATGCTGATTGCCGTCAAAAATCTCGGCATTTTGGAAAGAAAAGGCAAACTGCCGGACAATGACATCGTATTGGAACAGATAAACAAAAACATGTCCAAACTATTCAAGCGCTTTGGCGGAGAGGACGAGCCTTTTTGACGATAAGATCAAAACCTCGGGCGCTGCCCGAACCCGCCAGGGAGCAAGCTCCCTTGACCCTCTTCAAAATAAATTTTTCTTTCACCCTTAGGG
>JAISYN010000112.1 GCA_031269915.1 Synergistaceae bacterium | reverse complement strand
AGTCAGATCAGGACATTCTTCACTATTGCACTTCCGATGGTAAGGCCGACGATAGCAGCGCTCGCCATCTTCCTGTTTATGGCCTCATACAATTCATACATGTGGCCTTTAATAAGCGTGAACAGTCGTGATCTTTTCACTTTGCCCGTCGGGCTGGCTGCTCTAACATATGACAGGAACAATCAAATGGATTTGATGATGGCCTCATCGACAATGGTAGTAATCCCTTTGATGATCGTCTTTGCCATCGGTCAGAAGCAATTTATCGAGGGTATTTCGCTCGGGGGTCTAAAAGGATAACATGATGATTGATCGAGGCGATCAATTTTTTCTCGGGGTCGATGGAGGTGGGACTAAAACCGACGCTGTACTGACCGGCTCGGATGGCGTCGTCCTTGCGAAAGCAAAAGCGGGAGGCTTGTCATATCGCCACAACAGTATGGAAAGCGTTCTTGAGATACTAAGCGGACTTCTTGAAACATGTTCGAGTTTGGCGTCCATAGGCACCGATATGGTTACATCGATCTGTATCGGTTTGCCCCTCTACGGCGAATACGAGTCCTTCGACGCGGTGGTGAGTGAGAAGATCGCGAAACGGTTGGGTGATCGCGTGATAATCGTTAATGACGCGGAGGTAGCGTGGGCCGGCTCCCTATCGTGTCGTCCCGGCATTAACGTTGTTGCAGGCACAGGGATGATCGCGTTCGGCAGGGATGAGAAAGGTAATGTGGGGCGTGCCGGAGGATGGAGTGAACATTTCAGCGACGAAGGGAGTGGTTATTGGTTAGCTGTTCGCGGCATGGGCATCTTTTCTAAACAATCCGACGGTCGCTTGCCCAGAGGTCCGTTGTATAGGTTGGTTAAAGAAAAATATAATCTGTGTTCGGACTATGATTTCATTCGCGTGGTGGAAGAAAAGTTGTTGCCGAACCGTGAGAAAACAGCGGCGTTTCAATTTCTGATAGCCGAGGCGGCGAAGATGGGGGATATGACTATTCCTCCGTTATACGAGAAGGCGGCAGAAGAACTGTCATGCGCGGTCGTCGCCTTAAAAGAGAAGTTGGATTTTTTCATGGATCCGATAATCGCGTCGTATTCCGGTGGGGTCTTTAATGTAGGGGAGATGATTCTCGATCCGCTAAAGGTCAATCTTTCCAGGTACGGCATAAGGCTTGAAGCGCCAATATTCACACCCGCTGAAGGCGCCGCCATGATGGCGTCGTGCAGGCTGCGTGAACGCAATGGTAACGAGCGGGGAATATAACGAGTTTCGGTGCGGAAGAGGAAGTAAAAGGTATGAACGAAGTGAATCAGCCAACGATATATCGTACCAAACCGACGGAAATGTCACTGGGCAAAAGTCTTTATATGAGCATGGGTTTCTCTGCGGAGGAAATTGCTAAACCCATCATCGGAATCGCAAATTCATGGACGAACTTAGTATCGGGTCATTACAATTTGCGGCAAGTTGCGGAATATATTAGAAATGGCATTTATAGAGGCGACTGCACCGCGGTGGAATTTGGCGTTATCGCCGCATGTGACGGCCTCGCGAACGGGCATGAAGGCATGAAATACATTCTTCCTTCCCGTGAATTGATTACCGCATCGATTGAAACTCAGGTGCGCGCTCATGCGTTGGATGGCATCGTATTGTTGGCGAGTTGCGATAAGATCGTTCCGGGTATGCTTATGGCCGCCGCCAGACTGGATATTCCCGCAATTTTAGTCAACGGCGGCCCTATGCTAGGTGGAATCGAATTCGATGGACGTGAGGCGGATGGTACTTCGGCTGATGAAGCGTACGCGATGTATGTCGATGGTAAAATTAATAAGGAACAACTTGAATCGATAGAGAGAAACGCTTGCTTCGGATGCGGGTCATGTAGTTTTTTTGGTACGGCAAATACCATGTGTTGTTTGACGGAAGTCCTCGGTATGAGTCTCCCCGGCTCCGCCTTGTTACCCGCGGTCAGCGGCGCACGCATGGAAGCGGCGTATCGTTCAGGGAAGAAGATATGTGAGCTCGTCAAGAATCGTGTTACAACGAGGGACATCATCACGGATGGTTCGATACGCAACGCTGTGCGTGCTTGCATCGCAATGAGTGGATCGACAAACGCGGTGTTGCATCTGCCGGCAATCGCCAGAGAAGCGGATCTCACCATAGATGTCCTGCGCGAGTTTGAGATATCGGGAGATTTGATACCTCAAATTTGCCGGGTCAATCCCGCGTCCAAGTGGAACATGATAGACTTTTGGAAGGCAGGAGGCGTTCCAAGGGTGCTATCAAACCTGGCGAACTTTATAGACGAATCTGTCATGACCTGTACCGGGCGAACGATAAAGGAAAACCTTGAAACCTACGTGTATGAGTTCCCTGATAATCCGGAACTGATCAGAACTATAGATGATCCCTTTGACACCGAGGGCGGTATCGCCGTATTGCGCGGGAACCTGTCGCCTGGCGCTGCGGTGACAAAGCCGGGCGCTTTCGCTAAAGAGATGCAGGTGTTTCGCGGAAAGGCCGTCTGTTTTAACAGTGAGGAAGAAGCGAACGTCGCCATACTTGCGGGGCAAATCGAGCCCGGTAACGTGATTGTTATCCGCTATGAGGGTCCCAAGGGCGGGCCTGGTATGCGTGAAATGTATAAGGCTATGAAATATCTGTACGGAATGGGGCTGAATACATCAACGGCGCTGATAACGGATGGCCGTTTTTCAGGCACTAATAATGGCTGTTTTGTGGGGCATATCTGTCCTGAGGCGGCAGAGGGCGGAACCTTGGCGATCGTTCGCGATGGAGATATAATAGAGATCGATATTCCTGAACGCAAGTTAACGCTTTGCCTCGATGATCGTGAAATAGCCGAACGTCTTTCATCCTGGGTTCCTCCGAAAAAAGAAATTCGACGAGGCTGGCTCCAGGTATTCTCGGAGATGGCTTCGTCTGTTGAAGAAGGTGTCATATTCAAATAAGTCAGATACCGGCTGACCGGGCCGCAAACAGGCATCCTGTGAACATAACACAACCGCATTTTCGATGCAGGGGAACTTGTCAAGCATGTGGTTGTTCGGAAATTCCGAACAGTTCAAACAGAAAGGAGGCGAACCGTCTCTCGGAAAGTGGAGCATTACAATCTCGATGTGATAATATCAGCGGGCTATCGCGTCAAGTCACAACGCGGCACACAGTTTAGAATCTGGGCTACGGGTGTGCTGAAGGAATACTTGCTCCGAGGCACACACATTTATATCGTATTATATGATTTCGCGATATAATACAGTATAAATCGATATAAAAAAGTGAGGCGCCTTATGTTGCTGAGCAAAACCCCATATTCGCCAGGCGAGGGCCGCATCCCTTCCGCCCTTGTGGATGGATTTAAAATAATAGCATCGACCTCAAATCCTCGAAATAGACTTTACTTTGGCTGATGGAGGATATATACTTTACTAAAGAAAACTAAAAGAAACTAAAAGACTCTAAAGGATACTAAAGCTTGTTAAAGGAAAGCCACTAAATGGACGAAGAATTTCAAATCAACCCGTTTACGCCTACGTTCGGCAGCATACCGATGTTGTTGGCAGGGCGGAAACAGATGGTCAACGCCGTTTTGAACGGGCTTCGCAACGGGCCGGGCGATCCAAACCGGGCAACTATATTTATCGGCGCTAGAGGTAGCGGGAAAACTGTCTTATTGACCAAAATTGCGGAGGAAGCGGCCAAAATCGGCTGGATAAGCGCGAATGTCACCGCTTCTGAAACCATGCTGGACGAGATAATAGATGAGATCTCCTTGAACGGGGCGGAGTTTCTCGAAGCGGAACCCACTATCCACTTGACGGGAATTAATATCGCCGGTTTCGGCGCGGATGTGGAGGCGGCGCCGAAACGGGAGCGGACATGGCGTACGCAAACGGCGCTGCTCATCAAGGCGCTGAATGAAAAAAACATCGGACTGCTATTGACCGTCGACGAAGTGGACGCTGAATTGCCGGGCATCAAAACGGTAGTCACGGCATTCCAGCATTTTGTGCGTGAGCGTCGCGATGTGGCATTGCTGATGGCCGGGCTGCCGCATAATGTTTCAGAACTGCTGTCCGACAAGCGTATCTCTTTTCTCCGGCGCGCTTTTCAGCACGGACTTGATCCGATAGAGCAGGCGGATGTAAGGGAATCGATCAATGACACGATCACGTTGTCAGGCAAAAAAATCGAAGCGAAAGCTCTCGGAAAAGCGGCGATGAATACCGGAGGGTTCCCTTTTCTGATCCAACTGATAGGATATCATTCCTGGGAGCAGGCGGGTCTTGCAAAGACAATAACAAGCGCTCATGTGTCCAAGGGGATTGACGCCGCTTTTGACGACATGGGGAAGATGATTTTCCGGACGACGATAAAGGGTCTTTCCGATACCGATATACGTTTTCTGAAAGCGATGTCGGTAGATGACAGTGAATCCGCGATGGCGGATATCAAGGATCGTATGAACGTGTCGGAGGGATATGCCAGCCAGTACAGGCTCCGCTTGATTGAACAGGGTTTGATCGCGCCTGTGTCAAGGGGCAAGGTGGAATTTGCCATTCCGATGACGAGAGAATATATCAAAACGCTATAAAGGGCGTTATGATAAATGAGAGACAGGAAA
>JAISYN010000008.1 GCA_031269915.1 Synergistaceae bacterium | reverse complement strand
GAATTCAGGGAATTTCTCCCTTCTATGGCGGAAATCCATTTTTTTTCATCAATGAGCCAACTATCGACTATCACCATTGGGCAATCTCTGTAATGGCTGTTTATGTGCGCGAGTTTCGCGATCGTCTCCTTGCATGTGCCATACTCGCCCACTATCAGCAACGGGCTTGGATACTCGCCGCAAATGCCCGCTTTCAGCGATGGATTGAGTGAAATATCCTGATCGCCGTAGTAAGCTTCAATTTGGTTTGGGGATACCTCGTCGTAGTTTAAAAACCTGAAAATATTGGAATCTTGTCTTTCGTGGATAGGGTTTATGCAAAAGATAAAATAGTCGTTCCCATCGACGGTATGCTTGGAAGCCTTAATCGACCACAGGATGTTTTTTTGCTTTACGGATATGACGACATGGCCTTTCTCCGCGACATCGGCAATATATTTTTTGAGCGACCTTGTGTCCATATCGGCGTTTCGTTTGTTTGAAAAATTGCGAAACACTTCGTCGCCCGAGACGTTAAACACGGCCACATACTCGAAAATATCGTCCAAAATGTTTCTGTAAAGCACTTCGTTCGAATTCGACCGACTTATCTGATGACTCAGTTTTACAGCTTGATCGATAGCCAGTCTCACACTCTCCGGGCCCGACATTATCAGAATGGCTCCGAGCCCAAGAGTTTTTGCGCGATTTACGACTACAGTGTCCCCCACTATCAGCGTAAAACCACGTTCCTTGAGGCCGGAGAGGCACTCGTCAACCTCCGCCTCCGTACCGATAGTTATAGTTATGATCTCTATCTCATATTGCAGAAGATCGCAGAGTGTCCTGGCGCTGTTGGTTATCGAAGCAAAGCCTACTATGGCGAAATGTCCTGAAAAATTTCGCGCGAGTTTGATGGCCCTTAACACATCGAATCCCGAGACCCCTATCTCGACGAGCGGAATCGCGGAAGCCATGCGCTCTATCATTTCGGCGGTTCCTCCGCGCGATATTATCACGGAATATCCGTCATTTTGCATCGATAAAACATGCTCGGCTCCCTTGGCAAGGTCGCCCAGAAATACGTTCAGTTTAATGTCCGATCGGTTTTTAGCCTCTTGAAGCAGAAGATCTCTCAATCCCTCGTAAGGCGCTACGGACATTATTTTTACCTTCTCCATTGTCATCCCCCATCGCTTGAATTGTCGATATTTAAATTCAATAGAATAGATTATATCAAATATCGTGTAATTATTGAACGCTTAAAGACGAATTTAAGATTGACAAGCAAGCGAATATATCGATATATTATCCATATAAACTCAAACATAAAAAGATAACTTATACCTGTTCGGATATTAATCATTTTTGGAAGGCATCATGTTATCCGATGAATGGAAGTGAGACATGAAAAGTCTTTACTGAAATTAAATAAATCATCCAAGCGGCAAAGTTAACCCTTAATTTGTACAAATATAAAGCTGTTATTGGTGTTGATTTATGTGCACATTTAAAACTAAGGACACATTTGCGCGGGCAAGCGGCCTTATTTGATAAGGTTGCTTGAGAGTGAATTGATGACATGAAAGGGGGATATGCAAATTTCGCAAGATAGATGAAACGGTTCCTGTGCGTCGCCCGATCGGTACTAGTGAAACCCGCAATTGGACAAAGGTATATGAACGAGGAGGAATGAGCCAATATGAAAAAAATGCTTTGTTCGCTATGTGCTTTTGCAATGCTTCTTACGGTTGTGTCGATTCCATCTTTTGCCGCTTCTCCCGAACCAATTAAAATCGGTATGCATCTGGGAATTACCGGCGTTAACGCCGCCGTTGGCGTGCCAGGTTCCAGGGGCGCACAGATGGCCGTCGATGAAATCAATGCCGCCGGCGGCGTATTAGGCCGTCCCTTACAGTTGATCGTTTATGACGACCAGTCAAAACCGGAAGAAGCCGTTAAATCCGTTACAAAACTGATACAGGTCGACGACGCGGATGTCATCGTCGGGTCCTTCAACAGCGGCAATATCATGGCAGTCGGCGAAATGGTCGAACAGGCCGGCATTCCGTATTTCGGAGTCAGCGCAACCCCCACATGGATGGAACAAGGCTGGACTTACATCTTCCGTTCCATGCTGAACGCAAATTATATGTCAAGGCAGGTGTTGTCATCCTGCAAAGATTTCGGTTTCAAAACGATGATGATATGGAATACCCAGGACGACTATGGCAAAAACGGTCTTCGGAATATACCGGTTTTCATGAAGGAGATAGGGCTCGAATTTGCCGATTCCGTCAGTTCCAAAGCGGGAGATACCGATTTTACCGGCCAGTGCAACGTTGTGGTCCGCTCCAACCCCGACTGCATTTACCTGGTCATGCCTGATACCGAGATGCCGCCCATCGTAAAACAGCTGCGGGCATACGGTTACGAAGGATGGATAGTCGCCGAACAGGGCCTTGCCAACAAAATGGTGAGGGATATCGCGGGAGACGCTTATTACAATATTCTGTTCAGCTGCGCTTTCACCATTCCCGATAAACCGGACGACGAGACCGACTTTGAGGACTTGAGAGAGTTCTACAAAAATTATGTCGCGAAATACGGCGAAATGCCGACGGCAGACTGCTTTGCCAGGACATGGGACGCCGTGCATCTTTTCAAAATAGCGATGGAAAAAGCGAATACCGCGGACGGAACTGCCGTTCGGGACGCGATCAACAACATCTCCGAGTACGATGGTCTTTTCGGCAACTATGACTTCGTGGGCAATAAAGGTGAAGGCCTCACCCAGACCAATACATTCGTGGTGCAGGATAAAGCTTTCGTGCTGCTTGAGGACTATTTGGCCAAAAACGGTAAAAAGTAACTGAAAATAATCGCTGGCCAGGAGGCCGGAAGATTACGTCAGTTCCATAAAATAAGCTGCCTTGATTCAACGTCGGCAGTCGTGCGAGAGTCACTGGCGGCTTATTGATCATTAATGAGGGGTATGAAAAGATGTTTCTGAGATTGATGATAGGCTCCCTTTTGCTCGGCGGCATATACGGTCTTCTCGCTCTGAGCTACAGCATCATCTACCGGGCGTCGGGCCTGATGAATTTCGCGCAGGGAGACATGTTCATGGTGGGAGCTTTTATCGGCCTTGTCCTGAACAGCTTTTTGAAAATACCATATATAGCGGCCGTGCTGCTGACAATGGCAATTATGTTTGTCATGGGCCTTCTCGTCGAAAAGATTATAATACGCCCGATAATCAACCGGCGTTCTCCCGCGATGTTTATCGTGCTGGCCACGCTTGCGCTGTCCATCATTTTGAGAAACGGAGTGATGGTCATTTTCAGCGGGGCCATGTTTTCGTTTCCGCCGATATTCGGCAGGACGTTCATTCAAATAAGCGGAGTGAAATTCATGCCGGAACAGTTGATGGCCGTGGGCGCTTCAATTCTTTGCATGGTTATGATGCATTTTTTCATGACGAGAACGAAACTGGGAACAGCAATGAGAGGCGCGGCCCAAGATCCGCTGGCGGCCAAATCGTGCGGAATAAACGTATCGCTGACCACTGGGATAACCTGGGGATTGTCCGGAGCTGTGGCGGCTTTGGCCGGTATCCTTTATGGGCCTTCTTTTCAGGTTTTCATAATGATGGGTAATATTATAGGCACCCGCGCGTTTTCCAGCGCGGTAATCGGCGGATACGGAAATATGTATGGCGCCATCGCGGGCGGTTTTCTGCTCGCTATTGTCGAAACCTTCTCCGCCGCTTATATATCATCCGAATTCAAAGATTTCATCTCTTTCGCCATCCTGATGATGTTCCTATTTCTCAAACCGACGGGCATTTTCAACGAGCGCGCCCTTGGGGACACGAGGTAACCGTTTCGAAATATCAACAAGCAGTTAGGGTATGGGGGACGCGCGATGCGAAGTTTTTTAAAAAATAAAAACAATGTCTTTATTATGTCGCTTTTCGCTATTTTATTAATTCAGCCCTTAGTTTGGAGAAAGCTGACGTATGTACTGCTTATCTTCAATTACGTGGGAATTTATGTCGTAGCGGCCACGGGGCTGGATCTGTTATTGGGTTATTCGGGCCAGATTTCCATGGGACAAGCCGGCTTTTACGCGATTGGAGCCTACACGTCAGCCCTTCTCTCGATTCATATTCATATACCGGTTATATTCACCATGTTCATCGGAGCGTCCCTCGCCGCCTTGGTCGGCATAATTCTGGCATACCCCGCTTCGAAACTCGTGTTCCATTTTCTCTCCCTCGCGACTATCGCTTTCGGAGAAATTGTCTATCAATTATGCATAAGAGCGCCAGGTGATATAACGAGAGGTTTCCAGGGACTTATCGGCATTCCTTCCCTTTCGTTTTTCGGGGTCAGATTTAACACATACAGCCGATATTTTTACTTTCTTTTAGCGGTAGTGACGATTTGTCTGCTTCTCAAGGCAAGAATAATCAATTCGCGCACCGGACGCGCTTTCGTTGCCATTCGCGAAAACGCGCACGCAGCTAACGGAATGGGTATAAACGTTCAGGAGCACAAAGTATTGGCCTTTGGTATCGCGTCTTTTATGACAGGCCTTGCCGGCGCGTTGTATGCCCATCTGGTCTTTTTCATCAGCCCGGAAACTTTCAGCTCGGATACTTCCGTCATGTTTCTGACCATGGTGCTGTTCGGGGGAATCGGGACATATCTGGGACCTGTATTGGGTGCTGTGGCAGTAATTTGCATACGTGAGTTTTTGCAGTATTTGGGAGTTTATTACATGCTGATTTACGGGATTTTCATACTCATATCCCTGATGTTTCTTCCAAAAGGCGTGGTAAGCTTACTGCCTAAAATGAAAAAGGTAAAAAAAGATGCTGCTTGAAACAATGGGTGTGACAATGCGGTTTGGCGGTCTCACCGCGGTGAACGATGTGACTTTGGGCATTGAAAAAGGCTCCATCTGCGGCCTGATCGGCCCCAACGGAGCCGGAAAAACGACGCTGTTCAATATCTTGAGCGGCGTTTACAAACCCACCGGAGGGAAAATACTATTCGAAGGGGAAGATATTACCGGGCTGCTTCCTTTCAAAGTGAACATCAAGGGGATAAGCCGTACCTATCAAACCATCCACCTCTTCGGCAACATGACGGTTTTGGAAAATGTGCTGATTGGAATGCATCCCCGAATGAAGACCGGATTTTGGCAGGCCTGTTTCCGCACACAAAAACAGCGTGACGAAGAAAAAGAATCTATCGCGAGGGCCGAGGATCTGCTCGATTTCGTCAATCTACGCGAAAAAAAAGACCAGATTTCAAGCAGTCTTTCCTACGGGGAACAGAGATTGCTCGAAATCGTCCGGGCAATGGCGAGTTCTCCAAAGATTATTTTGCTGGACGAACCCGCCGCCGGAATGAACTCCAGGGAAAAGATGGATTTAAACGATACGATTAAAAAAATACGCGACAGAAGTATGACGGTGCTTTTGGTAGACCACGATATGGGGCTGGTGATGAAAGCTACAGACTATATTTTTGTTTTGAGTTTCGGGAAAAAAATTGCCGAGGGTTCTCCTTCGGAAGTGAAGAACAACCCAGACGTCATCGCCGCGTATCTTGGAGACGACGACCTATGAGCGCGCATATTCTCGAAGTGAACGACCTTCACTACTATTACGGCAGCATACACGCACTGAAAGGCATCAGCTTTTACGTCGACGAGGGCGAAAAGATCACGCTGATCGGAGCGAACGGCGCGGGGAAGACCACTACTCTTCAAAGCATAAGCGGATTGCTGGACAGCATCGGCATAAGAGGGGAAATTTTGTACGAAGGCAGCCCCATACAGAAAAAACCCGCGCATGTCATCGCCAAAAAAGGTCTTGTGCAAGTTCTGGAGGGGCGTCATATATTTCCGAGGCTGTCGGTTTCGGAAAACCTCGCGCTTGGCGCGTATCTCAGGAACGACCGCAAAAATGTCGAGAGAGAACTCGGCGTGATTTTCGAGCAATTCCCACGTCTCAATGAACGCAGGAACCAGATGGGAAACACCCTAAGCGGAGGCGAGCAGCAAATGCTTGCCATTGCCAGGGCTTTGCTCGGCAAGCCGAAAATTATCATGATGGACGAGCCGTCTCTGGGGCTCGCGCCGCTGATAGTGAAGGAGATATTCGAAATAATAAACAATATCTGCGCCAAGGGCATCACTGTTATCCTTGTCGAACAAAACAGCCATCTGGCGCTCAGGACTGCCGACAGAGGATATGTAATGGCAACCGGCGAAATCATACTTCACGATAGATGCGATAAACTCATCGACAACGAACATGTCATAAAGAGTTATCTGGGCAGTTGACACATGAATCCGGCCGCCCGGGAGAGAGGGAAACTCATGAAAGCTTTGGTTTTTGAAAACCAGTTCGATGCCGCGGTTAAGGATGTCCCAAAACCGTCGATTGAAAATGATCAGGCGCTGCTAAAAATTCTGGCGTGCGGCATTTGCGGCGGAGACATACATTTTTACGGCGGAACGCATCCTTATTCGCACTACCCGCAGATTAACGGACACGAAGCCGTGGGGACGATCGAAAAATTGCCGGAGGGACGCGCGGATTTTGCCCCGGGGGACCGAGTGGTTCCGGAAATCCTGATACCCTGCGGGAAATGCTATCCGTGCCGCCATGACAAACCCAATTGCTGCTCCAACCTGAAGGTGTTCGGCATCCACGTTCCCGGAGGATTTGCCGAATACGCGGCGGTTCCAGTGAAAAATCTCCACAAGGTCCCCGATAATCTCTCCCTGGACGAAGCCGTGCTCACGGAACCATATTCCATCGCGCACCATGTGGTAACGAGATCGGGCATAAACTCTGATGAAACCGCCCTTGTCATAGGAGCAGGAACGATAGGCCTCACTGTGACCGATATTTTGAAAACCAAAGGAGTCACAGTGATTGTAGCGGATATCTCCGAGTTCAGGCTGGAAAAAGCCCGCGCAGTCGGCGCGGATATCACGGTAAATTCAAGCAAGCGCAACCTGGAGGAGGAAGTAATGAAGAATACTGATGGAGAGGGCGCGGGGTTCATTTTCGAAGCAACCGGAGTCCCAAAGGTGATGGAGAGCACGATCGATCTTGCCGCCGCCGGAGGAACAGTGATGATCGTGGGCCTTACAAATGAGGCCGTGTCATTTTCCGGGAAAAAAATTACAGGAAAGGAGCTGACGATCAAGGGTTCGCGAAACGCGTACCGCGATTTTGGCCCGGTATTGGAATTGATGAGTTCGGGCAGATTGCATCAGTCCGTGCTGCTGACAAAAAAAATACCAGTCGCCGAGTCGGCGACCGAAATTGAAGGACTCTATAGGGATGCGTCGAACGAGATAAAAGCGGCGATTTTTTTTGAGTAAAAATCAGAGATGAATAGAGGAGTGGCTATGGAACGCAAACTTTTAACCGGAACAGGAATCTACGTGTCGCCTCTTTGTTTGGGAACCATGACATTTGGAGGGCAGGTCGCTGAAAAAGAAGCATGCGAAATGGTGGATTACGCATTTGACAACGGAATCAATTTCATCGATACGGCGGACGCGTATTCCGCCGGGGAATGCGAACGCATTGTAGGACGCGCCATTAAAAACAAACGGGATAAAATGATCTTAGTCACGAAGGTCGGTTATCCTCTTGAACCGGGAGACGATCAAAATGACGCGGGCCTGAGCCGAAGGCATATCGTGAAAGGAGCCGAAGACAGCTTAAAACGCCTCGATACGGATTATATCGACATTTACATGATGCATCTCCCTGTTTACGAAAACCCGCTCGACGAGACGCTCGACGCCTTGACGACCCTTGTCAGGTCCGGGAAAGTTCGTTATATAGGAGTGAGCAACCAGGCGGCGTGGCAAATTTGCGAGGAAATAGAGTATTGCAAATCGCGTTCCTATATAGCGCCCGTTCTGACTCAAAACGGTTACAACATGATTTCAAGAGGCATCGAACAGGAACTCGTGCCATTCATAAAAAAATACAATGTCGGCCTCATGATTTACAACCCGATAGCGGGCGGCCTGCTGTCAGGAAAGCATAAATCCGGCGAACCAACAAAAAACACGCGCTTCGACGGAAATAAGATGTACATCGAACGTTTCTGGAACGAGGAAAACTTCAAAGCGATCGAACGCCTTACGGCAATCGCCGAAAAAGGCGGAATGAACCTGCTCGAACTAGCCATGCGGTGGTGCGTTTCACAGCGGCATGTCGATTCCATTCTGACCGGCGCGAGCCGCGTCGAACAGCTTCGCCAGAATATAGAACTGGCCGGACGCGGGCCGCTCGGCGATGAGACGCTGAAGGAGTGCGACGACGTCTGGGAAGTTCTTTCCGGGAAAAGGTTCAAATACAACCGATAATTCGAGTTTGGTTTTCAAATATTTATAAAAATACAATAAATAGGAGGCTATTCTGATGAGGGATGAATATCTGGGTTTGAGAGAAAAGTTGTTTTTCAAGACGAATTTGCCCGATTTCAAAAGCGAATGCGCTAAAGCGGCGGAAAATTACGACCGGGAGTACAAAACCGCCGAACCGGCGAGAAAAAAATCGATCGAGTGGATAATCGGCAACCTGGCTGTCGATATGTTTTCGTACCTGCCCGACTGGAAACTGAAAAAAACCGGCCCGGACGCGACCGGGGTACTGGCCGGAAGTTACGCGCTGCTGACGGGAATACTGAAAAAATGGAACGTTGCGGAACGGCTCGCCTCCGTCGAAAAAGAAGTGTGGGAACTCGTAAACAGCAACCTTCTGCGCCTTTCCCGGACAAACGATATGGGTCTCACGAACACACCGGTCGGCACAGACGCCGCGTGGGAACTCATTCATTCCACGCGCAACGGGACTTCCGTCGCCACGACCAACCCCGTCATGGTAGATACCGTACGCAAAAACTACCCGGAGGTATGGAATCCGGTGAGGGATGAAATCGCAAAAAAGTACGCGTCGGCGACCGATCAGGAGCGGGTCACACGGTTTAGCCTGGAGGTCGTCCTTTATAACTGCAAGGTGGTCAAGCCGATCTTTGACTATACGAACGGCAGGCTGGGCTATGTCCATATGCAAGTGAATCCTCACCATTCCGACGACGGCGTCGCGATGGCAGAGGAAGCCGAGTACGTATACGGTGAACTGAAAAAGCTTATGGGCTCGGAACCCAATGTCATTTTTAAGATACCCGCGGTCGCCGCGGCGCAGATTACCGTCCCTCGCCTGCTCGAACAGGGCATATGCGTGAATATGACGGCCTGTGCCTCAGTTTCCCAGCATAAAGTTTTCGGGGAATTGATGAAAAAAGGTAAGGCCAAACTGCAATTATTGACGATGATGGCGGGACGTTTCGACGATCCAATCGTCGAAGAGCTGAAATCCGCGGGCCTATCCGAAGACGAGGCCATCAGGATAGGGCGGCAGGGCAGCACGTTTGTGCTGAATCGCTCGTACATGATGCTGCTCGACGAACTGAAAGCCAATAATGTGTGGCTGCTGGACGCCTCGATGAGGGCGACAGGAAACATTGAAGCCACGTTTAACAGCTATCCTCAGCCCATCTTCCTGAGTATCTTTCCTCCCCAGGCATCGGAGTACGAATCAGTTCCGCGGGCGATAAGCCCAAATATCGGCAAATCACCGGAACCGGGCCTACTGGAACATCTCATGAAGAGCGAGACATTCCGCAAGGGCTACGAGTGGGATGCGATGAAACCTGAAGACTTCGAACATTACAAGGTTATCACTGCCACGCTGAAGCAATTCCGCGAGCGTTACGACGAGACAGTGGCTTATCTGAAACCTTAAAAACCGCGCGGGTGAGCCGTGCTCACCCTTTAATTTTATTCGAAATTTATGATTTATTTAGGATGATAACAGACAGAAGGGGATGCGTTCTTATGAAAGGCTATGATCTGTCGGGAAAGACCGCTCTTATCACCGGCGCGGCCGGCGGTTTCGGTGAAAGTATGGTAGAACTGTTCCTCGAACACGGCGCCAATGTCACGTTGGCCGATATCGACGAAAAGGGCTCAAAAGAACTCGCCGAAAAATTCGATCCACCGAAGGAGCGCACTCTGGTGCAGTATTTGGACGTTACTTCGTCGGACAGCGTGAAAGAAGCGTTAAAAACTACCGAGGAGCGCTTCGGAAGCTGCGAGATATTAATAAACAACGCAGGCATCACCAAACGCCTGGAGCCTTTGACATATCCGGAGGACGTATTCGATAAAATCGTGGCCGTCAATCTTAAAGGAACCTTTCTTTGCTCACAGGCGGCCGCCAATTTAATGTCGAAACGCGGTTACGGGAAAATCGTCAATATCGCATCAGTGGGAGGAATGATGGGCCTGCCAAATACCGTCGCCTATTGCGCCAGCAAGGGAGGCGTGGTCAACATGACCAGGGCGCTCGCCATCGATCTCGCACAGTATAAAATCAGCGTCAACGGCATAGCTCCTTGCAGCGCCGACACGAAAATTTCCCGTTCGGTATACGGAAACCCGGACGAACTGGCCTGGTTCATGAGCCGCATTCCCATGGGCAGAAAGTGCGAACCGATGGATGTGGCATGGGCCGCGCTGTTTCTTTCGTCTCCCGAGTCGGACTTCATCACTGGGCATATTATGCCCGTGGACGGCGGCTGGCTATGCATATAATTCCGCTGCAAACGAATGAGGATAATGCGGCTATGATTTCCGATGAAAAACGTTTCCGGTACAGCGTATCCGCCTCTATCGAACAGATGTCCCCCAAAACGCCGTTCATGCTGCAGGGCGACTTGCGGGAATCCGTCGATATTCTGAAATCTCTTGGATATGACGCTGTGGAATTGCAAATTCGTAATCCGTGCGATATTGAACTGAACTGGCTTGCCGACTTTTGCGAAAAAAACTCGTTTTCCGTCTCCGCAATCGGCACAGGGAGCGAATACACGCTGAACCATCTGTCCCTGACCTCGCCGGACGTTCAAACGCGCAGAAATACGCTTGCTCGCATGAAGGAGCACATCGATCTGGCCGATTATCTTAAAACTGACGTGATCGTGGGGACGGTGCGGGGCAATTTGGATCCGTCTCTCTCGAAAGCGCAATATACCGAGTATTTACGGGAGGCTCTGACTGAACTCTGCGGCTACGCGCTTCCTAAAAAAGTCAATTTAGTCCTTGAGGCAATCAACTTCTACGTGACCGATTTCTTTAATTCCGTAGGACAGGCGTCGGAAATGGTCGAACTCGTGAGCGCATCGAATTTCAAGGTGCATATTGATACTCACCACATGGCGGTGGAAGAAGCCGACATGATAAAGAGCATCGAAGAGTGCGGCGGCAGGATCGGATACGTTCATTTCTCCGAGAACAATCGCCTTTATCCCGGCGGGAACGGATTGAATTTTACGGAAGTGATGAGAAGCCTTGTGAAAATAGGATACTCGGGTTACATCGCATTGGAGTGTCTCCCGAAACCCGATGGAATAACCGGTTGCAAATTGGGCCTGGAAAACCTCAGGAAATTTGAAGGTCAGATTTGAGATGAAGGCACATATTTTCAAAGGAAGAGGTTATTAAACGATGAAAGGCGTTATGAGCGGAATATACAAAGAATTTCCCCGCCCGGGAGCCGAATTCAGGACTGAGCTTCCGATACCCCAAATCGGCCCCAGAGATATTTTAGTTAAAGTCCGGACGACAGCGATATGCGGTACCGATCTCCACATCCTTCCTTGGAGCGAGTACGCGCAGGCACGGATAAAACCGCCTATGATTTTTGGCCATGAATTTGCCGGAGACGTCGTGGAAACGGGCCGCCAGGTCACCGAAATAAAAGTGGGCGACCGTGTTGCCGGAGAGACGCATATCCCATGCAATAATTGCGCTCAGTGTCTCAGCGATAACAGGCATATCTGCGAAAACATGAAAATAATAGGGGTCCACACAGACGGTTCGTTCGCCCAATATATCGCATTCACAGCGGATTGCGCGTTCAAGCTGCCCGACGACATTGATTATACCGTAGGCTCTTTGTTGGAGCCGATGGGAGTGGCGATGCACGGGATCGATGTAGCGCGCGTCGAGGGGAAAAACGTGGTCGTATACGGGTGCGGACCCATCGGCCTGATGGCCGTCGGTATCGCGAAGGCTCTGAAAGCCGCGAGAGTGACGGCCCTTGATGTTTTTCCGAAAAAACTCGACGCGGCGAAAAAAATGGGCGCGGACAGAGTTATCAATTCCGGGGAAACCGACGCGGTATCGGCGATTCGCGATAATAGCGAGCCTGTAGACGTCGTCGTGGACTACACCGGCAGCCCACAGGCCATCCGGGAAGGTATGGAGGCCGTGAAAAAAGGCGGCTGTATCGTATTGGTAGGGCTTCCCAATACCAACGACTTGACTCTCCCCATCACTCAGGATCTTATATATAAAGAAGTTACCATGATCGGAGTAACCGGCAGATTGATGTATAAAACCTGGGAGCAGTGCGTTCAAATCATCCGCTCTGGTATATTCCCCATTGAATTCGCCATCGGTGAAACTTATCCTCTTCGCGATTTTCAACTCGCTTTCGACGCGATTAAAGACGGAATGCCCGGTAAAGCGCTGTTGTTGCCATGGTAACCTGCTCTGGATTAAAACCGTAACGCTGATAAATTCGACAGCCCGTCTGTCGTTTTTGGAAAGGAAGATATGATGAAGCCAATAATCGCGATTTCCATGGGTGACGCCTCGGGCATCGGGCCCGAGATTGCCGTAAAAACGCTGGCCGATCATCGATGGGCGGAAAAATGCGTTCCGGTTGTGGTGGGAGATCTCGCTCCTATGGAAGACGCGTTGCGTTTTACAAACAGGGATATTCCCATAAATCTTGTCAATACGCCACAGGAAGCCCAAAATATCGACAGATGCATAAACCTGATAGATATGGGCCTCGTGAAAAAAGGGGAGTGGAAATACAAGAAAGTCCAGGCAAACTGCGGCGGCGCTTCCGTCAATTACGTGCGCCATGCCGCGGGTTTTGCCATTGACGGGCTGGCGCACGCCATCGTCACCGGCCCCATCAACAAGGAAGCGTTCAATCTTGCCGGAGTCCACTTCGCGGGACACACGGAGATTTTGGCGGATTTGACCCGGGCTGAGAATTATTCCATGTTGCTCATAAGCGGGAACCTTCGCATCATTCACGTAACTACTCATGTTTCTATGCGCAATGCCTGCGATCTCATAACGAAAGAACGGGTATTCAAGGTTATTTGTCTCGCCAAAGAAGCGATGACATTGATCGGTATTGATGAACCAAATATCGGCGTAGCGGGGTTCAACGCCCATTGTTCCGAAAACGGCCTGTTCGGCGATGAGGAAGCGGCTGCAATCATTCCGGCAATCGAAGCAGCAAAAAACATCGGAATCAGCGCAGACGGCCCCGTACCTCCCGATACGGTATTTGTGAAGGCGCAAAGCGGAATGTACGACGTAGTCGTAGCCATGTATCACGATCAGGGACATATCCCCCTGAAACTCTCCGGTTTCAAACTCGATACGAAGACAAACAGATACGAAAGCATGAGCGGTGTAAACTGTACAGTTGGGCTGCCGATCATACGAACCTCCGTCGATCACGGCACTGCATTCGGCAAGGCGGGAGAAGGCCGCGCTAACGAAGAAAGCCTGGTCGACGCGATTAATATCGCAACTACAATGGCGCATGTGAAGTTCGATAAAAATTCATCTTAAATGAGCGGAAGGTTTTTAGTTATCGCGGCAACGCGGATGCCACAAGGATTTCAATCTCCATACTTCGGGCGTCTCGCAATAATTCAGCGATTTCTTGAAGAACCGCTGCAATGTACTGAAATAGACGAAAAGTGTGAGATGCCACATGGTAAAACTTTTAGTGATTGCGGATGATTTTACCGGCGCGCTGGATACGAGCGTACAATTTGCGAAGCAGGGAATATCGTCGGTTGTAAACGTATTGGATAACGATAATGTAAGCCGTCTCATATCACGGGGTGATTGCGAAGTGCTCGCGGTGGATATCGAAAGCAGGCATCTGTCGCCCGCCGGAGCCTATGAACGGGTGTCTTCGCTTGTGCGCAGGGCAATTGAACTGGGCGTGGAATTTATCTACAAGAAAACCGATTCCGCGCTTCGCGGAAATATAGGCAGCGAACTTGCCGGGATGCTTGACAACATACCCCCGAACGAGCTGATTTTTGTTCCAGCTTTTCCCAAAGCAGGCCGAGTGACGATTAAGGGATGTCACTATGTGAATAACGTGCCCGTCAACGACAGCGAGTTCGCGAAAGATCCTTTCAATCCCGTGCACTATGCGGATGTAAGCTCGATAATACTGGACCAGTCGAATATCGCGACGAGGTGCGTTCATTTTGACGAGTTCGCAAAATTATTGGATGGCCGTGCCGCCGAGAAGACGATTTACGTGGTGGACGCCAGAAGCGACGAAGACCTGGAGTTGATAGGAACCGTGCTGTCCCGTTCCAACAAAGCAAATTTCCTGGCAGGCTGCGCCGGAATGGCGGCACTGCTTCCAAGTTTGCTCAATTTCAAACGCGGCAGTCTGAGCCAGGATGTAGTTGCGGGGAATACCCTGGTAGTTTCCGGCAGCATCAGTCCGTTAGTTTCACGCCAGGTGCGATATGGACAGCGGAAATGCAGATATTCGGTGATGACGCTCTCTCCGGAACAATTAATCATGCCGGAGAAAACTAATATACCCGATTTTGTAAAACGTGTCGAACTCGCGCTGGCCGAGAACGGCAAGCTGATTCTTGAGGCTCCTCAAAATAAGGAGCAGCTCAGGCGGAACGAAGAGTATGCTTTCCTGTGCGGCATAGCCCCTGAGGGGATTGCGATGCGTATTGCCTCCAATATGGGTCTGTTGACGAGGGAGATAATTATTTCCCAGCAAGTGGACAGGCTGGTTATTTTCGGAGGCGACACACTCCGCGGTGTTATGGATAAATTGAACGTACTCGGAGTGCAGCCTTTGCAGGAAATCGCTCCCGGGGTGGTGTTCTCCAAACTCATAGGTGGAATCTCTCCGATGAGCGTAATAACGAAAGCCGGCGGCTTGGGCGGGGATAATGTGTTGGAGGAAATAGACAAGTTTCTCAATTGATTGGCAGCGAAAAATTTCATATATTTTATGTGAAATTTATCATTTGTGTATTGACAAAATTGTTTTTATCTACTAACATCATGTTTGCGACATGATGATTGTTTTGAGTGCGTGAGACGCCTCGGAGATAATTGTGTAAACCCTGATGAAGGCCGCTCTATTAGTTGCGCTGGCAGCCCGAATTTCCTCCCCTTGTGTAAGGTGCAGATGAGAGCGCCGGATTGGGGATTTACACAATTTTCTGCGGGGCGCATTGTGTTCTGTGTTATGGAGGCCCGTAAATCAGTTTGCGCTGTGCGCGCGCCGTTCAGGAGCGCGCACAGCGCAAGGGTTTAAATCTTCGCCCTTTAGGCCCCTGACGATAAATAAATCAGCCTTTGGAACAAGACGCGGCCTTTCTTATCTCGCACGCTGCGAGAGGTATCAGGGAAAGCGCTATTACAATGCCCCATTCCCGCGCGTTCATTGAGATCAGCTTAAAGGCTCGATAGAGGATCGGGATGCGCAGTACGGCTAGAACGAGCATGGTGGAGACGACGATCGCTTTGACCATATGAGGATTGCTCAGGAAACCCGCTTTGAACAGCGAGTGGCTCGATCTGACGTTCATTGCGTGAACGAGCTGCGATATGGCCAATACTGAAAAACACATCGTTCCGCCAAGAGCGGCGGTGTTCGAAAATAACCCGCTTTTCGCGCCGATGTAATAGGCGATGAGCGTGAGTATGCCGATCAGCGCGCCTTCCGCGGCTGTCAGCATCCCGACTCCCCCTGAGAAAAGGCTCTCCCCTTTTTTACGCGGCCGCCTGTCCATGATTCCAGGCTCAATCGTCTCCATTCCGAGCGCCAGCGCCGGGAAGCTGTCCGTCACGAGGTTTATCCAGAGAATCTGTATCGGAAGGAGCGGAGATTCCCTCCACAGGAGCATCGCGATGAATACCGTTATTATCTCGCCCAGATTGCACGACAGGAGAAATCGGACGGCCTTGCGGATATTGTCGTAAATCCCCCGGCCTTCCCTTATCGCCGAAACTATCGTGGCAAAATTGTCGTCCGTCAGGATCATGTCGGAAGCCCCCTTTGCCACGTCAGTACCGGTTATGCCCATGGCGCAGCCGATATCGGCGGCTTTGAGGGCAGGGGCGTCGTTTACGCCGTCCCCCGTCATGGCGACTATCTGATCTTTTTTCTGCCACGCCCTCACGATGCGTATCTTGTCGTACGGCGACACCCTCGCGTATACGCTGTAGCGCTCCACGTTTTCGTCGAGCTGCTCGTCCGTCATCGCGGCGAGTTGCCGCCCAGTCAGGGCTTCGCTGTCATCGCCCATGATTCCGAGCTGATGCGCGATCGCGGACGCTGTGGCGACGTGATCTCCCGTTATCATGACGGTCTTTATTCCCGCTCTGACGCACTCCTCGATCGAACCTCTGACCTCCTCTCGGGGCGGGTCGATCATCCCGACAAGCCCTACGAATTCGAGTTCGGACTCGAGATCGTCGGGTTCGCACTTTTCCGGAAGCGCGTCTATTTCCTTGTACCCGACGGCAAGCACCCTGAGCGCTTCGGAACTCATCGCGTCTCCGGCCGCGGAAGCCGAGGCGATATCGCCGGAAATACACTTCGAGTAAAGCACGTCGGGAGCGCCTTTGACGACGACCGTATATTTTCCGTCTATCATGTTAACGGTCGTCATCAGCTTCCTGTCGGAGTCAAACGGTATTTCGCCGACCCTCGGACATTCGGACGACAGGCTGTCCTTCGTGATCCCGGCGTGCAGGGCGGCCGCCACTATGGAAGTTTCGGTAGGATCTCCGATATGTTTTTCGCGTCCGTCCTCAATTTCGACGGTTCCGTCTGTGCAAAGCGCGCCGAGTTTGAGGACGCGCGCCGTCTCCCCGTCGGGATTTTTGCCGGATTTATCGGGAGAGACGGCTCTGATTGCGCCGCCCGTGAATATCTTGACTAACGTCATCCGGTTCTGAGTCAGCGTGCCCGTCTTGTCCGAACAGATAACGGTCGTGCTTCCGAGTGTCTCCACAGCAGGCAATCTCCTGATAATGGCGTTTTTCATGACCATTCTGCGGACTCCGATCGCAAGGACGATGGTAACTATCGCGGGCAGCCCCTCCGGGATGGCGGCGACGGCGAGGGATACCGACGTCATGAACATTTCGACGGCATGAAGCCCGCTCATGATGCCCACGAAAAATATGACAGCGCAGATCAAAAGGGCTGTCATGCCTATGTATTTCCCAAGCTGGGCGAGTTTCTCCTGCAAAGGCGTATCGCCGTCCTTCGCGGAAGCGATCATCGAGGCTATTTTCCCCATCTCGGTACTCATCCCGGTAGCGACAGCTATGGCGACTCCCCTGCCATAGGTGACGGAGTTTCCCGCGTAGAGCATATTTGTGCGTTCCGCCAGGAGAGCCGATTCCGGAACTTCGTCACGGGCGTTTTTATCCACAGGCATGGATTCGCCGGTCAGCGCGGACTCGTCGCTCTTCAGGGAAGCGGATTCCAGCAGCCTGCAGTCGGCCGGTATCACGTCGCCGGCTTCGGCCAGGATCACATCCCCCGGTACTACATCCGCCGATGAGATCACTTTGGAGATCCCGTCGCGGCGCACCCTGACATGAGGCATGGACATCTTCTTCAACGCTTCGAGCGCGGCCTCCGCCTTGCTCTCCTGCATCACGCCCAGGACGCCGTTTACGAGGATAATCAGCACTATCGCTATCGGCTCTATCCACTCGGCCTCCTGTCCCTTAGATGTGTGGTACAGGCTCAAAGCGAGCGAGATACCGGCCGCTATGAACAGTATGATGATCATCATATCCTTGAGCTGGTCGATGAAGCGCTCCAAAAACGTCCTGGGCGGTTTTTCATCGAGCTTATTGGGGCCGTATTTCTCAAGTCTCTCCGCCGCCGCTATTTCCGGCAAGCCTGTCGCGATGTCAACTTCGAACTCCTTTGTGACGGCATTCACTGACTCCGCGTACCAATTTTTCCCCGTCATTTTATTTCCTCCCGTAAAAAATTTGAGGGTATTATTTTAAAGAGAATTTTATTATTTCAACATCCTCATTTACCTGGAAATGTGTAAATAGCGTCTGTTGGGGCTAAACACGCAAAACGGATCCGCCGGGCGGATCGAGGGTTCGAATCAGGCTGATTCTAAGGAAACACTGATTCACCAAAACGACATTTTGCCGGTTTAGCGGGGCGGGCGTCTCAAAGGTTCAAATCCTCACCCTTTAGGCCTCTAACGATAAATCAGCCTTTCTAAATTACAGATCGATATCCTATGGCGGCTTGGTATCAATTATTTTTTAATATCCTCGATAATTTTCGACAGCTCGTCCAGAATGCCCTTCAGCTTGGCGGCGCGTTCCGTGTTTGGCAGGCGTTCCAGATCGTCAATGCGGGAAAGGAGCGGAGCTGCCTGCCGCAGCAGAGACCTCGGCAGGCGTTTTTTGTCGTATTCCAGCAGAGCGCCGTTTGTGCGCGGGTTTATCTCGACTTTCAGAACGCCGTTGATCTTCATGAGTCCAGACGACAGCAGTTCCGCCAGTTCTCTGTCGGCCGTCAGAGTAGAGCGCAGGCGTACCCGTCCATCCGTGAAGCTTTCTATCATTCGGAGGCTTCCTCGTGACGCGTTTTTCCCAATATCGGAGTGAGGCTGTAAACGCCCGAGCCTATGGTGGCAAGGTTGTGTAACAGCGCGGATCCGGCCGGGGATATGACGCCGCCGAGCCCGAGCGCCAGCAGCAGAGAATTCGCTCCGACGATGAATGCTCCGTTGCGGCGAATTTTTTTCATCATTTCGTGCCCCAGCATACGCGCGTAGATGATCGCGTTCAGATTGTTGTTCGTCAGGACGATATCGGCGGTCTCGCGCGCTATGTCGGCGCTGTCGCGCAGCGTGACACCGACGTCCGCGGCGGAAAGCGCCGGCGCGTCGTTGATTCCGTCGCCGGCCATGACTACCTTGCCGCGCGATTTCATCCGTTTCACGGCTTCCGTTTTGTCCTCCGGCAGGAGTTGAGCGTAAAATTCGCGTATGCCGGCGATGCCGGCTATGTTTTCGGCGGCCCGCGGATTGTCGCCCGTCAGCATGACCACACGCCTCACCCCGGTCGCGCGAAGCCTCTCAGCGATATTGACGGCATCTTCTCTCAGCGGATCCTCGATGCACAAAATTCCGGCGAGACTGTCTCCCATAGCCAGCAGAAGCACGGAATACGCCGCCGATGCCTCGTCGATGATCCGCCGCTGCTCGGGCGTCAGGGCGATGCCCTCGTCCTCTATGACGAAGTGGGCGCTGCCGAGCAATATCCTCTCTTCGGACCGCTCCGAGCCGCGCGCCGAGATATGGGACGCGATACCGTGGGCCACGGCGTATTCGACGGTCGAGTGTTCTTCGATGTGAGACAGACCCTCGCGTTCGGCTTGTTTCACCACGGCCCTGGCGATGGAATGGGGGAAATGTTCTTCAAGGCATGCGGCCGTGCGCAGCACGTCGTTTCTGGAGTGGGTTCCAAAAGGTATGACGCGCGCGACCGACGGAGAAGAGACCGTAAGCGTTCCGGTCTTGTCGAAAACGACGGTATCGGCCTCTGCGAGATATTCCAGGAATTTGCCGCCTTTTACCAAAACGCCGCGCCGCGCCCCTTCTCTCATAGCGGATAGAATTATGAGCGGCGTGGAGAGCTTCAGCGCGCAGGAATAATCTACCAGCAGAGCGGACGTGGCGCGCGCCGCGTTTCGGGTACACAAATAAACCGCTCCCGCCAGAATGAAACTGTAGGGGACTATCGCGTCCGCCATTTTCTCGGCGCGGTTCTGCACGTCGGCTTTCAGCGCCTCCGACTCGTCTATCATGTCCGCTATCCTGCGAATCCGTGTATCGCTGTCGAACGCGGTGACTCGCACGATTAGTTCGCCTTCCTCGACAACAGTCCCGGCGTATACCGACAGACCCGGGATCCGGTGCACCGGTTCAGATTCGCCGGTCATGGAAGCCTGGTTAATCATCGCGTCGCCTTCGAAGACGACGCCGTCCACCGGAACGACGCTGCCCGCCCGAATGACGGCGAGATCCCCGATACGCAGGGATGACACGCTTATCTGTTCTTCGCGTCCGTCCCTGCGCACCCAAAGTTTGTCCACATTTACCGCCAGGCTGTCGGCGAGGCTTTCCCTCGCTTTTTTGTGAGTCCAGCTTTCCAGAAGATTACCCAGCGCCAGCAGCGTAGTGATCACCGATGCAGTGCCGAAATCGCGTCGCAGCATAGATACCCCCACGGCCGCCGCGTCGAGAACCGGCACGTTGAGGCGTTTTTCGCGCCACAGGCTGACGAGCCCCCGTCCCAAAAGCGGCATTGCCCGGCAAAAGGTGATAGCGTGCCGTAAAGTGAATGGCAGCAGCGCCCTGGTGATCACGCCGCTGAAAAAACACGTCACCGATTCGCCGAGGCCGGGTCCTCTTCCGACGATGTCCGAAGCGCCGATTTGGCCGTAGAAACTCTCGTCCATCAGTTCCGCCGCTTTGAGCGCCAAGTCCCGCGCTTCGCCGGTATAGCGGATGAGCAGACTGCCTGTCCTGTGAGAAGCTGCCGCGCTCGTTACGCCCGGCTGCGTTTCCAATATCGCGCTTATTACCGCCCCCTCTTCGCGGGTGAATGAATTGCGCGGACAACGGAGGCGAATGCGGCCGGGTATTTCATGTTCAACCGAAAAATTCATTTTAAGGGCGCGTGTATGCTCAGTTAGCTTCGGCCTTCTGTTCGTTGATGTACTTCGCTTCGGCGACCACGTCGTCCGCCGTCTCTTTCGCCCGTTCCGCCATACAGGCGACGCGTTCCTTGAGTTCCAGCCCCTTGCTTATTATGGCGACAGCGGACTTTCTCCCTTTTCCGCTCGTCACGAGCCAGACGGCTCCGGCGCCCACCGCGGCCCCTGCAGCAAACAAAAGAAGATTCCCATATTTCATCTCAGATCACCGATGCCTCTCTTTGAGTATTTTTGTCCGGCCTTTGCGGGCAAAAGCCGGGATAAAACCTGACAGTTTTTATAAACAAACATTCTAGCCTGAGATCGAATTCAGTCAAGGCCATGGACAGTCCATCCACGCACGGCAGTAAAGGTGTCCAAGTTGGCATGGTAAATCACCTCAGCCTTAGTATATACCCGAATATATATTTTTATAAAGGAAATTTTCTCCTCGATGAAAAAGCTCTTCGGCTCGCAATTTTATCCCGTGCGGTTATTTTGTATGTCACTTTTTCCCTGCTTTGCGATAAAATAAATATCGGATATTATTTCTTATCGGAGGGATTTTATGACGGCGAGAATCGGTTTTCTGGGCGGAGCCGGGGAAGTTACCGGATCGTGTTATCTTCTGGAGACATCCGAGTGCCGCGTGATGGTGGACTGCGGCATGTTTCAGGGATACGACGCCGACATAAGGAACGAGGCCGATTTTTCATGTTCCCCGCCTGATATAGACGCCGTGGTATTGACGCACGCCCATATAGATCACAGCGGCCGCCTGCCTTTGCTTGTGAAACGGGGTTTCAAGGGCGCAATATGGGCTACGGAGCCTACCATCGAACTCTCCGCCGTACTGCTGCGCGACACCGCGAAGCTGATGGCGGAAGAAGCCGAATGGCGCAGCAGAAAAAACGCCCGTAAGGGTCTTCCGGCGGTAAAACCAGTTTACGGAGAGAAAGACGTCGAGGACACGCTGAAGCGTTTTCGCTACCTGCGCTATGACGAACAGGCCGACATAGCGCGGGACGCCCTCATTCGCTTCAGGGATGCCGGTCACATAGCCGGCTCGGCGATAACTGAGATGTGGCTGTCCGGCGGTAAAATCAAGGTAGTTTTTTCCGGCGACATAGGACCGAGGGACGCGGTGGTGGAGCGTCCCCATTCCATCATAGAGGAAGCCGCCTATGTGGTGGTCGAGTCGACA
>JAISYN010000004.1 GCA_031269915.1 Synergistaceae bacterium | reverse complement strand
GTATATTCGGAGGTGAAATCGTCTCCGTCCGGTATCGTGTTGATATAAGGGAAGCCCGCGCCGGCCAGAGTAGAAGCTTTTTTCAAGTCGGAATAATCCTCGGAAAGAGCGTATCCTATGGAGTGTTCCATGCCACCAAAAGCTTGCCCGTCAAGGGAGATGTAATTCGTCACGACTCCAACGTCCGAGACGCAATGCATTGCCACAACAGTCGCTTTGCCTGTCGCCGCTTCAACTTCCACTTCCGCCGCGAAGGCGCCGAAACAGTATTCATTTGAATTGGCGCCGTGTCCGGTATTGTCGTCCATCAAATCGTCGGGACCGGTGGACATTGGATTCGCGCTCCGGGAGTAAGCCCCGAGGTACTTCGTGGGTATGCCGTCAGCCTTCATTTCGTCGTAAGTTCGGTATGTTCCGTCGGGCTTGCGCATGGCGTCGAGCAATTTGTTCGCCGCGTCCAACGTCGCGGCCCCGCACATGACGTTCTGCCGGCTGCCGCCCGATAAACCTGTATTCGGACAGTACTTGGTGTCGCTCATAACCCTCCTGATTTGATCCGGCCGCAACCCTAACGGACGCAGCGCCTCATGCGTAAACGCAAGAACACCCATCTCGCCCCCTTGCCCAACGTCTTGCCAGGTGTTGAAATTCGTCACGGTGCCGTCCGGATTGAGTTCGAGAGCCACCTCCGCGTGATCGCCTCTCGTGGTGGCAGTGAACATTCCGCACGCCACACCGACGCCGTGAGGTTTCTCGGGTGTGGAATTTTTCTTAGCGCGCTCCAGCAGAGCCTTGTATTTCGGACGAAGCCTTTTGTAGAGTTCCGCAACCGGATATTCCCTGAGCTTTCGTCCGTAGGTGGCGAGTTCTCCCTCTCTCAACGCGTTGTTGAATCGAAATTCGAGCGGATCAACGCCGGCTTTTTCAGCAAGCATGTCCATCAGCGTCTCCATCATCGTGACCACTTCGGGCGCTCCGAAATTGCGATACGCCGTCGAAAAAGCCTTGTTGGTAAAGACGACGCTAGCAAGATGTCTGCAATTCGGGAAGTGGTACCCGAAACCATAGTATTTGATCCCGCTGTTGCAAGTGGCGTCCGCCAACTCTGAAAAGCAGCCCTTGTCATACGCGACATGGAGTTCGCTCGCCGTCAGTTTGCCATTTCCATCGCAAGCTATCCGGCCGTTGGAATATGAGCCGCTGCGTTTACCAGTATAGTGCTGATGTTCCTCGTAGCTCATAGTCAGGCTGACCATATGCCCGGTAGCAAGCGCGGCGATTCCTATCAGCGCGGGAAAACCGGGAGACAGCGAATATCCGAAGGCCCCGCCGGTCGGGTTCTCGACGATTCGGATCTTCTCAACGGGGAGCCCGACTCCGGCCGCGATCAACCCTCGCTGCATATAAACGCCATGAGATTTATAAAGGATTGTAAGGACGCCGTCTTTATCCACGTACGCTTGCCCGCAATCCGGCTCGATTGGCAGGTGGGGCTGCATTGGCGTATGAATGCTGCATTCCACGACGTGCGCGGATTTTGTGATGACGTTCCTTGTGTCCTCGCCCTTATAGAGCGGTTTTGTAAGAACGATATTCGGAATCCCGGGGTGGATCTGTACCGCATCGTCGGCAATAGCGTCCAGAACATCCAGATATTCCGGCAGCGGCTCATATTCCACTTTCACGAGTTTCGCGGCTTCTCTTGCGTGCCTGCGCGAATCAGCGGCTACCAGAGCGACTACGTCGCCTATTCTGAAAACTTTCTTATCGTTCAGGATAGGGCGTTCAAAGCCATCGCTCTTTGCCAGCTTGGTGCCGATAGGATACGTTATTCGGTTAAGACCTTTGATATCCTTGCTCGTGATTATCTGGTAAACTCCAGGGGCATGCTCCGCTTCGCTGTAATCGATGTTTTTGATGACAGCGTGAGATATTTGGGGCATGACAGGAGCGAGATGCCAAACATCACGCGTCTTCACCGCAATGTCGTCGCCATAATCGGTAACGCCCAGAACTTTCCCGAGCGCGTCGGGACGTACATGCCGCGTATGAAATACTCTGCCATCCTCCGGCATTTTATAGGCGAGTTCCTCCATTGTCTTTTCGCCGCGAAGAACCTTGGCCGCATCCATGACAGAATCGACAATTTGTTTGTAACCGGTGCAACGACAAGCGTTCCGGTTCTTATGGAACCAATCTCTGACCTCTTGCCGGGTTGGATTCGGGTTCTCGTCTAGCAAAACCTTCGCCGAAATAATGAAACCCGGCGAACAGAAACCGCATTGCACGCCGCCATTCACCATCCAGGAAAGCTGCAAGGGATGTAAGTTATCCGCCGTTCCTAGCCCTTCTATCGTTAAAACCGAGCTGTAGTCATTGACAGTGCTGATCTTTCTGACGCAAGAGCGTACGAGTTTGCCGTCCAGCACTACGTTACAGGCGCCGCACTGACCTGTGCCGCAACCCACCTTTGTTCCGGTCAAACCCATATTACGGATGACATCGGCCAGCGTGTCCTTTTCCATGTCACATACAAACGCTTTCTCAACGCCATTTATTGTCAGAATTTTTCTCTCTGTCGCCATCAAAAACATCTCCTTCTAACAATGTGCTTCATCTGCACTACTATCGGATAATTATTGGTAATCATCGTAAAATTTCACCCAGATGTCTTCAAAGGTTTCGGCCGGCATTTTATTGGCCGGTGCCGTGGCCCAGCACACATCCCTCATCATGATCTCTGTCAAATCATGCCTGTCGACCAGATCTTCACGCTTGAGGCCGCGATCTTTCAGGGATTTTACTCCCAAAGTTCGCAAAAAGTCGTAAAGCCCGGATGCCACCGCATCCCCGACTTCCTTTGGCGACGCGCCGGGAGATATTTTTAACCCCATAAGCTCACCGAGCCGACGGATTTTTTCCGGCACGAACTGCGCGTTTCTTCTGGTAGTCTCAGGTAGGCACATGCCGCATAAATCTCCGTGCGGCAGGTGAAACGCTGCCCCAATCGTATGCGCGCAGGCGTGCCCTAAGTTTGCGCGTGTCAGCCCGAGTCCGATGACCGCCATTGAAGCGGAGAAGCTCATGTGAGTTCTCGCTTCGATGTTTTTGCCGTCTTTTACGGCTATGGGAAGAAATTTGGTAATGCGGCCGATCGCGTCGGTCGCGAGCATGTTCGCGTAAATGTTATCCATAGTGTTTGTCATGCTTTCAGCCGCGTGAGCGAAAGCATCCAGTCCGCAACCGGCGGTGACTGCGGGTGGAAGAGAGACGGCAAGTTCCGGATCGACGACTCCTAGCGTAGCTCTCATGGGAACCGGCCTTTTTTCGCCGGCAGCAGACGTGATCATGCCGCTTCCAGAGACTTCCGAGCCGGTACCGGCCGTCGTCGGAAGGAGCAGCAGGGGAACTCCGGGCTTATATGGAACCGGTCCTTTTGCGGTCAGGAAATATTCATTGATCGATCCGCTGTTGTTGACCAAAACATTGATGCCTTTCGCGGTATCGAGAACGCTCCCCCCGCCGATTCCCACGATGCCATCGATTTTTGCCTCTTTAGCCAGTTTGCCGCCCATGTCGACGCTACGCGCCGGCGGATCCGGTTCTGCTTCTTCAAAAGCGACTGATTCTATACCGGAATCTTTCAATATTTGTTTCATCTTTTCCGTAAAACCCAATTGAGCGCCAATTTTATCGACAACGATCAACACTTTTTTACTGCCGAAATCCTTAAATTTTCCGCCAACTTCGTTAATACAACCAGGACCGAACAAAACCGGACAATTCACCATCATCATTACGCTCATGACATTCCCCCCATTTCCGTTATCACGCTTCCAAATTGCTCAGAGAGAGGCACATTTCGGCTCTCGTGTTTCGTATCGCGCAATTACCCACATAAATAAACCTCTCCGTTTGATCGTTCACCACCTTCGAAAAATCGCTGAACTTCCCCTGAACTTCCCATCCGCGTACCGCTGCTTAAAATACGTGTTGTATCAAAACTCCGGTTCAAAACTCCTGTTATTCTCGCGGTCTGAAAGATTTGCCAAAACTAATCCGTATGTTTGGAAGGCTACCACCTTCATCTCGCTTGCCCCTACAGAGTTGGCAAAAATTTTCGTTCGCAAGTATAAACTGAATGAATTTTGAGCGAATTTGTATGAATAAATATGATGGATAGATTCTTTAGAGTAAATGTGCAAAACGAGAAATATGGACTGTTCTTTTTGTTAAACCGAAACAATTAGCAATTCACGATGACGTTTAAAAACGTTTAAAATCTTCGTTGCGGTGTTATTTATACGGTTTATGTGTTATAATATTACAAATTCCTTGGTAAATGAAACATAATTGCAACTTGAAAATTATTGGCTGAGTTACGATCGCGAATTTAATTCGCCACTTCTCGAAGGTGAATTTATCCCGCGCTTGATTATTCTTCAATATCAATGTTGAGAACTCTTTATCATATTCATTTACTACTGTGACCGTATAAAACGCATATGTAAAACTTTGAAAACGTAAAATAAGAGAGGGACGGAATTGAACGAACAATGGCAGATTGCTCTACTTAACGCCATTCTTTCAGGCGGATTCGAAAACTTCGCGCGAACGTGTTATGAGTGCGTTTTACGCCCCGTGTACATAGACGACGCCGAGTACTTCAAATTGGCGCATTATCCGGATACGCCGCATGACGACCTTATTTGGACCGACATGAGAGATTACGGCAGAATGTCGTTTCCGCTTATCAAGTCAATTAGCGATGAGGGTATGATACACAAGGGTCACAACCACAAAAGCCCCTATCTTGTAAATGAAGGTTGTTGCAAAGGTCACCCGCGTATTGTCGGGAATGTTTTTTCCGATGACGAAATAGCCGGTCATATCGTCATTTTATGTGATTCACTTGAAGATGTCACGACAGAACGCCTTATGTTCATGGAAATCGCGAGCACGGTTGTCGCGCTTGAATTCCGGCACCACAATTACGGCGCGAAGCGTATATCCGATTTATTCGATATTCTCCTGACTCACCTGCTACAAGGAAGGCAATTTGACTTCATTGAACAAAAGCATCTTTTTCGTTCGTATGAAAAATATATGCGAAAAGATTTTTCTATTTTGGCGATACAGCCGCAAAATAAAAACGAAGCGCAGACTGATTCAATGCCTCTTCCAACCATTCTGAGGCATATCGGGCACGCGATTCCATGGCCCAAACCCGTTATTTGCGACGATTGCATTTACGTCCTGTTGTTGGGAATATCCGACGAAATATGTTTGCGTGAAAAAATCGAAGCCATAATGAGTCCTTTGAGACCTCTGAGTTTGAACTTCGGCGTGAGCAATATGTTTTCCGATATCAAAGACACGCGAATTTTCCGTGATCAAGCCGACTATGCCCTAAAAACATGCCAAAAAAACAGTAATATTCAGTACGAATTCTACAAAAACTGCTTAATGTCCCGAATGGTTGAAATTGTGACGGAAAATCTGCCGGTGCAGAGCTACATTCATCCAGGGCTCAATATTTTACAAGAATACGACGATAAAAACGGTACGGAATACTACAACACAATATCATCTTTTGTCTTGTCCGCATTTAATGGGGCCGAGACTATCTCGGAGTTACATATACATAGAAATACGCTGACCTACCGTTTAAAAGTAATTAAAGAGCTGACTGGGATCGACTTTACCGATAGAGATACGCGCGCGCAATTGTTATGCGGTGTTTATTTATTTCCATTCGCCAGGTCAAAATCCACCGGCTTTAGCCGGTGAGCTTCCAGCGAGATTCTGTTTTTGCTATGCTATCTCTCCAACGTTCCTTCGGAGAGATAGCTATAGATGTGAACACGTTCGTTCTCGTTGCCCTGCCAGATTATTCTGCCGGCGCGCTGCGCGAGGTCGGCGGACCGTCAGGGGCAGTCAAGATCGTGAAGGGCTATCAGTTTGCACGAGCTTGTCGTCCCCAGAGGGGATGCCAAGTGGACGCTTATTATTGGGGTTTTTCTTTCGTATACATTCGCGCCGTGTAAGGTTGGGCTGGTATGAACGGTCTTTGATAGACGCGATAATGCACTCTATTCTCCGAATGCTCATGCCGTCCATTGTGGGAGCCATCCACTCCCGGCGTCATGCTTCCTTTGTTAGCGTAGATATTCACGTAGGCAAGCTTATAGAACGCCGGATTGCACAGGTTACGGTACAAACGCTCAAACCTGTACGCCGGGTCTTTCCTTGACTTATCGCTTTGGCTATCATTGGCTGTCCTCCGAATTGGAGTTTTCGCGATGTTTCGCGGTGAGCGCGCGGACGTAAGCGGACAGATCTCTGATGGTTTGCGCGGTAAGCGCGCTGTACGTGCCGTGCGTCTCGTTGTGGACGTGTTTCAGGAGTCCGTCCAATCTCCGCAGCTCGGCAAGAACCGCGAGGTCGGCTTTCGACGCCACATGTTGGCCAAACCCACTTTGGGAAGATAACGAAGTGAGAGTGTTGTCTAAATAATGATATTGTACGTATAAACCTTTGCAAGCCAAGCCGTATATTTATTTCAGGAATGCTCAAAACCGGCGAAAAGCAGAGGTATATAGATACTTTATCCCACTTGTCCCGCCCAAGAAAGGCCGAAAAGAACTGTGGGGACACAACCATGAGCTATCACAAAGAATTCATGGGGGCTAATGAAAGGCCGTCCCATGAATTCTTCCTTATTGCCTATTTTACCACTCGAATCCTCACTTCAAGATGGTGATCAGCAACACCACCAACAGCAGAATTTGCAAACTGAACCGAATCTTGTAAAACCAGTCTCTTTTCACTAATCGCCAATGGTCAAGGCTCCATAGGAACGCAAACCCAGACACGCACCAACAGATAACAGCTCCGGCGGGTATCTTCAAGATGTAAGCGATATAACTCTCGTTATCTATCCTGTTGAAACCAAACTGCGCTCCAAGCCAGTACGTGACGGTCGATATCGCGATGATAAGCCCCGCCATAAGGAATTGTCCTCTCTCGTAATGAAATTCTTCGTGGCCTTTCAAAACGTCCTTTGCAGATTCGGCAATGTGGTTCCCCATATCCCGCCCTATGTCTCTAGCCCCGTCGCCGAGAACCCTGGATATCGAGCTTTCGAGCGTGTCGTGAATCTTCTGCTCCAAAACGCCTATCTCGTCGAATCTGGCTTTCATGTTCTCATCGAACTTCGTGATCGCGCCGTTCACCCTGTCCTCGTTGCGCTTAAATACCATCAGCATGTAAAGATAATCCTCCACACTGCTCATGCCGATCGCGCCGGCCAGCTCCAGGAACTCGACGCGCTCGCTTTCGGTCAGGTCGCGCTTCAAGATTGCCTGCGCCGCCGCCCTCAGTGAATTTTCAAATCCAGCCATCCATACCGCCTCAGCTTTCATTTTCAGTCAACACAGAACTGTCCGCGAACAGCCCCGTGCTCTCGAACATCTCATACGCCTTGTTCTTCCACGACAAAAATATCTGACGCCTGAACACGTTCAGCATCCCGGCCGCCTCCGGCAGGGTTTTCCCATAGGAGTAGAACGCCAGCGTTATCAGGTCGTTCAACGCCGGGAAGTCAAGTACGCCGTTTATCCGAGACTCGGCAATTTCAGTGTTTGGGGGTTTCTTCATCATGGCGTCGTAAATTAGGAAGTTCTTTGGCTCACCCCAGTAATTGTTTCGGATAACGAATACGGGGTCACACTGGACGACCCTCAAGTAGTCCATGAGCAGGTTGACGCAGTCGACCTGCCGGTTTATCGGCCAAAACGTGACCAAGTCATAAGGCACGGATTTGTCAGATATCGCGTCGGAGAAATTCTTCCCGTTCGCCTCAATGCCGTGATTGCTCCTGGCCGCGCTGTTGATCACGAACAGCGTGTCGCGGCTGTCCTCGAGGATATCGTACAAAGTTATCCAACCTGTGTCGCGCTCATCCAAGACCAATGGAGTGACCGGTATCTTGCCGCTGTACATGCGTCCCACGTCAGGATTACTCTCATCTGTTTCTATCAGGTGAACAATTTTTCTCTCCCCGTACCTGTCGATGAGGAACTGTACCAGCACTGCAGAGATGAGGCTTTTGCCCACCCCGCCCTTTGAACCGCCAACGTAAAATATCGTGTTTTTCAATTGTTTTCGCACCTTTCTATCTTCATCTGCTTTGTTTGTTTTGTCAGGCTCTCGAAATCCGGCAGGATGTCGAGATTGACAGGCTCGATCTTGAACGTGTTGCCCGGATTCAGCCGAGGGCCGCCGTCCGGCTTCGCCTGCGTCCGATACGCCGGGGCGGGCAAGCCAGTTCCCTCCTTTGTCACGGTTGTCTCCTCCGATTTCACGGTGTCGTCATTTTTTACGGCCCTCCTTGTTTTTGATATTTTTTGTTTTTCAGCCTGTTCCCTTCGCGCGCGCTCCCTGCGGAGCGCCCTGCAAAAACTGCGGGTGTCGGCCCCGGCGGGCAAAGCGCCCTTTTTCTCCAGAAAATTGCAAATCGTGGACAGGGTGAAACCTTCAGATGTCAAAGCCTGAATATCGTCAAAACAGGCATAGACCGCCCTGGCGTAGGAAGAAACATCACTCTTCCTGCCGGGGGACTCAGTCGCCCTGATATCCACCAACGCGCCTTGCAGCTTTCCCTTGTCCCAATCATTCATATCCATACCTCCACGCCTCGTCCGGACGCGCGAATTTCTTCGAGATGACCAATCTCCGGCCACCTTCTGGGCTTTTTACCGCCACCCGGCCACTTTGCCGCCACTTTGCGGTCTTTTTACGACCACCCGGCCACCGAACAGCTCATCTATGTCCACTCTGCGGCCACTTGACCACGTAACGGCCAGTTTTAGGTCTCGTTACAGCCACCCTTGGCCACCTCTGACCACACTGCGGCCACCTTACGGCCCCGAGGGTCCGGTGTGTGTCGGGACAGGCAGGGAAACAGCGGACAAAAACTCTCCGAGTGTTTTGCCGTGTTTCCATCCCACAATCGGCGCTCTGCTTCTCTCGTGGGGCCTGCCCCTCCGGGGAGGGACAAAATACCGGTTCATCGGCTCCAGCCCCTATTTGACCGTTCAGCACTACGGCAGAATTCTTCGCGCGTGGCGTCGTAATCCCGTTTCAATTCGGGGTTGACGACTTTGACGCCGTGTTTCGCCGCCAGCCGGACGCAGAGCCGTCTGTATTCCTCCGAGCCGTTTATCTGTACGCCACCCCATTTTTGCGCGGCTAACTGGAGCGCGGCGGTCACGCTCGTCTCGTCGTATTTAGCGGCGAACACGATGGTTTTGCCGTAGTCGATGAAATCGGCGGCCGTGCCTCCGTTCCTGAAATACCTGACGCCGCCGCTTTTGCCCCGGGAAACCGGCGAATAATCGCGGATGTCGAACGCCCTTTTGCCCGGGAGCCGCGTATCGTCTCCCGCGCACAGAAGGACAGGCCGCCCGGGGTAACGGAACAGCGCGAAAAGCTCCGGGTTGGCATCCAAGGAGAGCCACGCCTTGAAACTCGGGAACCGCAACGGGAAGTGTTTTTTCAAACCCTCGCGTTCCGCTTTCTGCCGGTCTCTAAGTTCGAGCTTCTCGCTCTGCTGTTTAGCCGCCATCACGCTGCGGTGACGGTTTAACTCTAAACCTTTGCCACCCCATGACACAGCGAACAGAGCGGAGCGTTCAGCGCGTTGAGATTCAAACATGGATTTCCGTTCCTCCCTATGGCGTTTCTGGAGTTCGGAAAAAGCGTCCTTCTTAGCCTTGAAGTAACCCGCTTTCGCTTCCTGATATCGCGCCCATGCGTTTTTCACTTTCGGCGACTTTTCGACGCGCTCGACAGGCTCAGGCTGTAGGGCGGGGACTGAGACATCCCGTTCCCTGAACGCGCCCAGCCGCTTTTCGAGCTTCGACAGGCTGATGTCCCGCCCCGCCCGGGACGCCTTGACTGCCGTCTCGCCTATGCGGAGTATCGTGCCGCTGCCTTTGCGCTCGAACGATATGCCCCGCTCCGCTAGCCCTTCATGAAGCCCGTCCCAGCTTTTGGCGGAGCGGATGATTGGCGCCGCTACCTCCTGCGCTATGCGCTCCGCGCTTTTAGCCGCAGTATGCGCCTCGATGTCGCGGGCAGTCTGGGACAGCTTTACCCCCTCCCCGCGCCCATCGGGCTTTTCAATGATCTCCCCGTCCGGAGTGACCACGTAACGCCCGCTCCGTTCGATCTCCCAGCCCTGGGCCAGCTCAATTTTCCTCGCCGCCTTCTCCAGCGCTTTTTTCGTCCAGCCGTGCGCCGGGTCTCTCGCCCTGTACGTCTCAGGGTCTATACGGTTGACGCAGAGATGGAGGTGCAGGTTCCGCGTGTTCCGGTGAAGAGCGTAATGAGCTTGGCAGCCCTCCAACCCCAGCTCTTTCAGCACGATGCTTACGGCCTCGTCCGCCTGTTCATGAGAGGGGATTTCGTTCTCCCGCCACGAGAGGATGCAGTTGAAAACGGGGTCTTTCGAGCGCGTGTTTTCAAGCGCCAGGGCCTCCATCTCCCGTATCGCCACGGACGGCTCGAAGATATCGAGCGTGTTCACGTACTCGACCTTGTCCGTGTCGTTCCTAGACAAGCCGAGATTGTAATTCACCGAATCCCTGAAACTCCCCGGCCCATGCTTCCGGGGGATGATTTTAGCTATCACTCGAACTGTCCCCCTTCCTGCCGATCATGATGATCGCTTCGCGCAGATCGTTCAGAATTGCCGCCGTCGTATCGCCGTAAACGCCGCCCGTCTCCCTGAACGACAGCTTCAGCAACCCGCCTATCCTGCGCAGCTCGGATATCGCCTTCAAGTCCGTCGCGGGCGCGACGCGCCTGTGGAGCGACCTCCTGCGCACCAGTTCTGACACGCTCAGGCCGCATATATCCGCCTGCCCGGAGAGCTCAGACATTTCCTCCGGCCTGAAACGCACTGTCAGGCGTTTTTCCTTCTTCTCCGCCTCGGTCAGCCGTGGCCTTGGCATGGTTTATCCTCTCCTTCGCTTTGAATGGCTTCTCGTTCCTCGGATTCGTAATCATCTGATTCGCCTCCGTCATCCGCACCCCCTACACCCCCTGCACCCCCTTTGGCGGCCAGGTCTCGGAACGGATTAAAAAATTCATTTGAACTTTCCGGCAATTTCTCAATAATATTTTTTTCTTCCCCGGAGTCGGTGGAATAAGGGGGTGCAAGGGGTGCAGGGGGTGCGCCCTGAGAAAAAGCCAGCTTCCACTGGGGCTTTTGGCGGCGGTTGTCGGTTTTGGCTTCCTCCAGCCGGACGAACCCTCCGTCTGTCTCGCATACCTGATCCCTTCTCTTTTTCAACGCAAGGCCCAGTCTCGTTGTAAAGCCCTTGTCCCCTGCGTCGCCCAGCTTTTCAGGGAGAGCGGATTTGAGGGAGTTGTCGCCCATAACCCGTTCCGTCAGTGTCTTTGTGGAAAACGGCGCGTCCTTGCCGAAAATGTCCAGCACGGCTTGAAAGAACGCCTGCCACTGCGCCGGCTCGTCGTCGGTCTGCTCGTACAGGTTTTCAAGATTGGATAGAAAACCCGTCATGCCGCAATATTGCAATATCCCTCCGACAACACGGCTCCACCCTTCGTAGCTGCCTAACGGACGGCCTGCCCATGATGGCCGGCCGTCACGGAACCAAGCCAGCGCCATAGTCAAAAGAGCCCCGACAATTTCAGCCCTGTGAGAGGCGGCCCATAACGGAAGCTCGCGTTTGAAAGCCCCCGGATCTCTGAGCCACGGCCTCGGCATATTGGAATCCAGCCGAATCCAATACGCCCTCCGCGCTATGTCGCCGCCGAGCTGTATGTTGTTCCCTGTGACAATCCATATCGCCCTCGAATGGAGATGGAGGACTTCAGACTTGCCCAATATCCTGTCCGACCATTCCGATGTCGTGAGCACAGCGGCGAGCTGTCCGCTCGAAAGCGTCCGCTCGATATTGTCGATGACGACCACCTGCCGGTCCGCGATGAGCAGGGATGTAATCTGCTTTCTCCATTCTTCCTCGTCGCGAACCTCTGGGGAGAGTGGCGTTTCCCTGCCGGTCGCCACGATTGACGCGAGCTGCGCGAGGCGCGTCTTTCCGGTTCCCTTTGTCGGAGCGTCGATAAGGGCGATTGGAACAAGGCCGGCAATCTCTTTGACGATGGTGCTTAGCAACAAACCGACTGCGTTGTCGCGCGAAGCCTCGTCCTGAAACGGGAAGTCCGACAGGATATCGAGGACGAACCGCGCAGCCGTTATCGCGTCATCTCTCGTCGCGTTCTCCGGGATGTCAGTGACGCCGCCGCAGGGATGAAAATAGAGGCATGAAGCGCTGTCATATCCCGGCGTCTTCAAAACGCTCCCGTCTTTGCGGAGCACGGGGATCCCCACTATGCCTTTCAACTCCGGGAACGGCCAGCCGTCGCGATTCACGATGGCTTTGGCCAATGTCTCTGGAGGGAATACGCCGACGACTCCGTTTTTGCCTGTTTTCACGAAGTTAGCCGCGCGGGACATGATCTCCGGCATGGCAGCGGACG
>JAISYN010000002.1 GCA_031269915.1 Synergistaceae bacterium | reverse complement strand
CGAAGGCGTTCTGTCCAGTAAGACAGTTGTAGAACCCGATTTTGACGACATCGTCGGCCGCGTATGCCGCCGATGTCGCCGCTAAACAGATGAGAACCGCGAGGAACACCTTACGCATTGCTATCACTCCTTAAAAGTAAGTATTTTGAAACCTCAAAAAGCCTTCCCGGAATCCCCCTTTTTCTAGGAAGATTACACAGACCGTAACGCTCAAAAAACCGTCAGCCGAATAATTTGGGCAGCGGCTTGTTTATCACTTGGTCCGGCGTTTATACGCGTCACTTCTCATCTTCGAAAGAATTGTCGCTTTTCAGGACTATTGTCTTGTTGAATTCGCCGCCGAAGTCGATGATGAAAGAATTGCCCGAAGGTTCGTCCCCAATTATCTGTCCCGGGTAAAATTCGCCGGCCGTTATGCGATAAACCGGGTTGAGGGTAAATCTGTACAGGATGTCAGGGTGAAGATCGGCTACCGACACCTGACGGCCGGCCATGGAGAAGCCGACTTTGAGGAAACAGTTTTCATTGTGCTGCCTTTCGGACGTCGGAATTTTGCGATCCGATTGAATTAGAAGATACCCCTTCTGTCCGTCCATCATTGAACCGACGAAAGCTGGCGCGCCCAGAGGGAAATCGCCTAAATAGGTGACTGCGAAACCGTTTTCGCCCCCGATGTCTATCGGCATGTGGACGGAGTTTGTGGAGAGCATTTCATTGCCTATGTGATAGCTGTTGATTATCGAGATATTGTAGGTCGTCTTCCATGTAAACTGGGAACTGCTGCTCTGATCTTTGGTCCCCGGAGCTACGGCTCCCACTATCCACGCCAACGGCAGAGGTTTTACAGCCGTTTCTGAGACGTTCTGATATGTCTGGAAGACGGCGAACCTGTGAAACTGGCTGCTAAAATTTTTCAGGGTCAGAGTATATTTTGCCGCGTTTATCATTCATTACCGCTCCTTGCGTTCAATTTACGCCGTGTGCTACCACGTAGGGGGATCGCATTTCAAGCACGGGTAAAAACCCTGTTCCCTGGCGTTGGAGACCGATATCGCTATAGGACGTCCGTTTCTTATCACAAGACAACCGCGCCTGTGATAAAAGCGTCCCGGCCTCGTGATGTAGACGGTAGTAAAAGGAAAAGCGCAAGTCACGGCGTCCGCGGCAAACAGTACGATTCCCGCGGAGAGAAGAATTGCCGATACAGCCCGGCGCATCGCGCCCATTACAAAACCGCCTCTCTTTTCAGATTGATTGCTATAGATTATAAACGATACACCGGCGATTATAACATCAAGGACTATTCTATCAATATTTTTCCTGCCTTTACTTTTGCAATTCACGCTGATTAGGGAAATGATAATTAATTTGCCAAAACGTCCTTTTGCTGTTTTGGGATACAGATGCCGCAAGGGCTTAAATCTTTACTCTTCAGGCTTCTGACGATAAATCAGCCTTTCCTCAGCTCAAACGTCATCCCGCTGTTCAGAAACACACGTAGCCGCGAGCAAGGTTTCGCTCCACTTTCCGTCACTTCAGTATCGGGAACGCGCCCGACTCGGCGTTTTTCCTGGGGGACTCGGTCAGCGTCTCCCATATTTCCGCGGCGGCCTTCTCGAAACGCATTATCTCCCACGCGTATGCGCTCATGCGTCCTCCGGCTTTCGACAGCACAGGGAGAACAGCGGAGCCGCGCATCATCCGCAGAAGCTTCCTTCCCGTTTCGTCCGCTCCGAGGACTCTGATGTAAGCCGGGCCGTTTTTTTGAAATTTTTCGCTTTGCGCCCGCCGCAGATTCAGCAGCAGATGCGCGCAATATCTCTGAATCCTTCCGCGGGGGTATCGCCGGCTTGTGCACATGCCGACGAACGAGTCGTATGAATCGGCGGCGTAAGCGCAGGCTGCCATCCTGTTTTCCAGCCCCTCGCGCATCTCCGCGATGTCGGAGAGTTCCTCGGGAGCGGCGCGGAGCAGAGCCTGTTTGATCGCCCTCCACAGCCGATCGCGGTCGATCGCGGCGCGGCCGTTTTTTATCTCGCCCTCAATGATGTCGGAGCAGGTTTTCGGCATAAAACGGCGCGCCGTCTCTGTTTCCGAAGACGATATCATCTCGCGTATCGCGGACGCGCCGGCAATATCGCCGCCGCTCGCGGCTCTGTCGTGGAATCCCGCGCCTGCTCTCTGCACCAGCAGGGTTTCCATCGGATAATTTTTCTCCATTATCCTCTTTATATACGCAAGCCCCAGATTATTGTTCGGGCTTTTCAGAAGTTCCAGCGCGCCAGGAACCGATTCATCCAGAGCCATGCTGCGCGACCGCACGAACGAGTATCCCATGCCGAGAAATTTCTTGAGCGAGTCCCTGAAGCGGGGCGGTTCGCCATTGAGGACAGCCGCCGCTTTCTCGAACAGAGATTTTTTTTCGCGCGGCGCTTCCGCGCCGAACGATACGCAGTCGATTATCCCGGTTGCGGCAAGCGTGTCGATAGCCGCGTCGGCGAATATCCCGGCGTTGCGGCATGAAAAAGCGCAGGGCAGTTCGAGCGCGAGGTTGACGCCGCACGACATGGCCATCCTGGCGCGGGCGAACTTGTCCGTCATCGCGGGTTCGCCTCTCTGCGTGAAATTTGAGGAGATCAATGCTATAATCGCCTCGGTTCGCGAGTATTCCAGCGATTTGCTGATATGATACCGATGGCCCAGGTGGAACGGATTGTATTCGGCCACGATTCCCGTTATTTTCAACTCGAGAAGCAACTCCTTTCGGCGTACCGTTACATTAAGCGCACAGGGGTTAAAAGGTCAAGGAGGTAGTAGTCACATTATGAAGATTCTAGTATTGAATTGCGGCAGTTCATCCCTCAAGTACCAGTTGTTCGACATGACGGACGAGACGGTCATCGCCAAGGGGCTCGTCGAGCGCATCGGGATCGCGGGCTCGCGGGTGAAGCATAAGCGCGCCGCCGGCGGGGATATCGTCCGCGAGGGCGACATTGCCGACCACACCGAGGCCATAAGGATAATCCTTGGGATGCTGACAGCTCCAGACACTAGGGTTCTCAAAAATCTCGATGAAATATTGGCGGCCGGGCACCGCGTCGTCCACGGGGGTGAAAAGAACGCGGCTTCGGTGCTGGTGGACGACGCCGTCGTGAAAGGAATAGAGGAGTGCGTGTATCTCGCGCCGCTTCATAACCCCGCCAACCTTGCCGGAATAAAGGCCCTGCAGAAGAGCCTTCCGGGAATTCCGAACGTCGCCGTGTTCGACACGGCGTTCCATCAGACGATGCCGCCCGAGGCGTTTCTTTATGGCGTGCCGTACAAATACTACGAGTCGAACAAGGTCCGACGCTACTCTTTTCACGGTACGAGCCATATGTTCGTGTCGCAGAGAGCCGCCGAAATTCTGGGGCGGCCCGTCGAATCCCTTAAAATCATAACATGCCACCTTGGCAACGGAAGTTCGCTTACAGCGGTCGACGGCGGACGCAGCGTCGATTCCAGCCTGGGTTTCGGCACCGCGCCCGGCATACTGATGGGTACGCGCTGCGGGGACGTTGACAGCGCCGTCGTACTCTATCTCGTCCAAAATGAGGGGGGAGTCGGCCGCGTAAGCGACATACTCAACAAGGAGAGCGGCATTCTCGGCGTATCCGGAATTTCGAGCGATCTGCGCGACGTGGAGGCTGCAGCCGCAAACGGCGGCGAACGCGCAGCTCTTGCCGTCAAGATGCTCACCAGGTCAGTCAAGAAATATATAGCTTCCTACGCGGCTGTCATGGGCGGCGCCGACGTCATAGTATTCACCGCCGGTATCGGCGAGAACAGCGACTGCGTAAGAAAGGGCGCCTTGGAAGGGCTTGAATTCATGGGAGTGAAGCTTGACGACGCGAAAAACTCATCGACCCGCGGATGCGAAGCCGAGATAAGCGCGCCTGATTCCCGCGTCAAAGTGCTGGTAGTCCCGACCAATGAGGAGTTGATGATAGCGCGCGATACGCTGAGGCTGACGAAAAAATAGGCAGGAATACGCTGAAATGAAGAATATCGAATCCATTCCCGGCGAATTGCGATGCTGCATTTTGCTTTCCGATATCCATAAAAGCGGAGAGCAATATAAAACGGCGGCGGAACTGGCGCTTAGCGAAGCTGTGGATTACTGGGGGCAAAGTTACGTTCCCGAGGAGCCGGTGCGCGTGAACATCACAGCGAACTACGCGCGGAGCGACATAGCGGTTCGAGTTGAACTCTCATGCGGTTTTCGCGTGCCATGTTCGCGCTGTCTTGAAGAAACAAGGCTTGCAATAAACGGCGATATGAGGTATCTTTTCACAATGCGGCGCTTGCCGCGCGCGGAGGAAGAACGCGCCGGCGGGGAAGAAGACGGTTACATCGACGCCATAGAGATGGAAAAGTTCCAGGCGGAATTGGATCTGTCCCCGTATATCTGGGAGACATTGATCCTCAACCTCCCTGAAAGGGTTTTATGCAGGGAGGAATGCAAGGGATTGTGCCCTATCTGCGGCTGCAGCAAAAACGCGCGGGAATGCGGCTGTATGACGGACGAAACAGATCCGAGGCTGGGAGCGCTGAAAAATTTTTTGTGGTAATAATCCGGCTCGATATAGCGGAAGCAAGGAGGGGAGACAATGGCGACTCCAAAGAGAAGAATTTCCCATGCCCGCACGCATAACCGCAAGGCCAAGTTCCTGGGCGCGCTTTCGGCCGCGCCCTCGACTATATGCCCGAGATGCGGCGAAGAAATTCAGACTTACCGCGCATGCGGCAGTTGCGGTTACTATCGCGGCAGGCAGGTGCTCAAGATAGCTGCTGAGAAAAAAGAAAAGTAAACAGTTCGGCGGCGACTCTCAAGGAGGCGGATTTATATCGCCTCCTTGCCGCTGATTTAGGGTGCACCGATAAATACGCCGTTTGAAGGAAGTGGCTGACGGATGGCCCAGGACGAACCACTTTTAGTAATAGAGTCTGTCGGGAAGGAATTCTTCGGAAACAGAGTGCTTTCGGGCGTGGAGTTCTCGCTCGGGAGAGGCGAGATATTGGGCCTTGTCGGGGAGAATGGGGCGGGCAAATCAACGCTGATGAATATCCTGTTCGGAATGCCGGTGATCGCCCAAACCGGGGGATATGAGGGGCGCATCGTCTTTGACGGCCAGGAGGTCAGGTTTTCATCCCCGTTCGACGCAATAGACGCCGGAATAGGTATGGTGCACCAGGAATTTTCGCTGCTTCCCGGGTTTACGGTCACTGAAAATATACTTCTCAACAGGGAATCCACCAGGTACAACCCTCTCGTGGAGGTGTTCGGGGACAGAATAAAAGCGCTCGATCGCGGCGATATGCGTGACAGAGCGTCAAGAGCCATAGAAACCGTGGGTTTTGCCATTGATATCGAAACGCTTGCCGCCGAAATGCCCGTCGGACATAAACAGTTCACCGAAATAGCCCGCGAAATCGATCGCAAGAATACCAAACTGCTGGTTCTCGACGAGCCGACGGCAGTACTTACCGAGGGCGAGGCGGAAGTGCTCATACAATCCCTCCGCAACCTCTCTTCCAAAGGGATATCAATTATCTTCATTTCTCACAGGCTTCAGGAGATAATGTCGCTCTGCGATAAAATCGTCGTGTTGCGCGACGGCGGGATTGTGAAGGAGACGCGGCCTTCGGAGACCGATATATTCCAGATAGCTAAAATGATGGTGGGGCGCGATGTGAGCGCGGATAACTCGAAGAGAAAATCCAGAGCCGAGACCGAAGTCATTCTCGACGTAAGGAACCTGTGGGTGGATATGCCGGGGGAGACCGTGCGCGACGCCACGTTCTCCGTCCGGAGGGGCGAAATATTCGGTATAGGCGGGCTTGCGGGCCAAGGCAAACTCGGCATAGCGAACGGAGTCATGGGGCTTTTCGCTGCCGGAGGCAGCGTTTTCGCGAAGGGGGAAAAGATGAGGCTGAACGACCCGGCGTTCCCGCTGTCGCATGACATGGCGTTCGTGTCGGAGGATAGGCGCGGGGTTGGCTTATTGCTAGACGAACCGATAGACTGGAACATCGCCTTCACCGCCATGCAGGCTCAGGAAAAGTTCGTCAAAAAATTGCTCGGAGGGCTTTTGAAATGGCGTGACGACGCGGCAATACAAAGCGCCGCGCTCGAATATATCGAACTTCTCGACATAAAATGCACTTCGCACAGGCAGCGCGCCATCGAACTGTCCGGAGGCAATCAGCAGAAGGTCTGTCTTGCCAAAGCTTTTGTGATTAACCCGGAGATACTGTTTGTTTCGGAACCCACAAGAGGAATCGACGTCGGAGCCAAAAAGCTGGTTCTCGATACGTTGAGGCATGTCAACGAGGAACGCGGAACGACTATAGTAGTCACTTCGTCGGAGTTGGAGGAATTGCGCTCCATCTGCGACAGGATAGCCATAGTGGACAGCGGCAGAATAAGCGGAATTCGCGATGCCTCGGAGCCGGCCGCGGAGTTCGGGCTGCTGATGATGGGAAGTGATGTAGGATGAACAAAAAATTCAAAAAGTTCATAGAAAACGCCGGATGGCCCAGAATCATAATCGGGCTGTTTCTGCTGTCGCTTTACATCGCGGCGCCGTTCGTGAATGTACGGGTGCTGTCGTCGCTTTCAGACACCTTCGTCCGCGTGGGAATGAACGGAGTGCTGGTGCTCGCGATGGTTCCCATGGTACAAAGCGGCTGCGGGCTCAATTTCGGGCTGCCGCTCGGCATAATAGCGGGGCTTCTGGGCGCGACCGCCTCCATTCAATTTCAGGCGAGAGGTATGGCTGGATTCAGTTTCGCGATGATCATAGCCGTTCCCATAGCGGCCGTTCTCGGATTCTTCTATGCCCAGATACTGAACAGAGTCAAGGGCGAGGAGATGATGATAGCGACTTACGTGGGGTTCTCTTCCGTCGCCGTCATGTGTATGGCGTGGCTGCTGCTTCCTTTCGACAGCGCCGTCATGATATGGGGCTACGGAGGCTCCGGGCTTCGCACTACGATAACAACCGAGGGTTTCTGGAGACATGTTTTGAGCAATTTCCTCGCCATAGGGAGTGAAACGGGGCGGTTCTATTTTCCGACGGGGATGTTCATATTCTTTTTCGCGATGGTATTTCTGGTGTGGGCGTTTTTCAAGACAAAGACCGGAACGGCGATAACGGCGGTCGGTTCCAACCCCGAATTCGCCCGCGCGTCCGGGATAAACGTCAACAGGATGAGGACGATATCGGTGATGTTGTCGACTGTCCTGGGGGCGCTCGGCATTCTGGTTTACGAGCAGAGCTTCGGGTTTATTCAGCTATATATGGGGCCGCTCTATATGGCGTTTCCGGCTGTGGCCGCGATATTGCTCGGAGGCGCTTCGGTGAACAAGGCCACGATGGTAAACGTGATCGTGGGAACATTTCTCTTTCAGGGCATATTGACGATGACTCCGTCGGTCATAAACAGCCTTCTTCAGTCAGACATGTCGGAGGTAATAAGGATAATCGTCTCGAACGGGATGATACTCTACGCACTCACCAGAAAGACGCAGGTGAAACGCTGATGGACGGGATAAAAACGAATTCCGCGAGGTTTTCGGCGTCGGACAATATCAAGCACTTCATCATATCCAACTCAGTGCCGATAATTTTCATTCTGCTTTCGGCGGCGGCCATACCTCTATCGGGCTTTTCGACCGGTTATCTGGTGCAGGAAATGCTGACCCGCCTTGCGAGAAATTCGTTCCTGGTGCTGTCGCTTCTGATACCCATAATGGCCGGCATGGGGCTCAATTTCGGGATGGTTCTCGGCGCTATGGCGGGTCAGATAGGGTTGATACTGGTGACGGACTGGTCTGTGGTGGGCATTCCGGGACTGGTTCTGGCATCTTTAATCAGTATGCCGATAGCAGCGGTCCTGGGCTGGGTCTGCGGCAATGTCCTGAACAGGGCCAAGGGACGTGAAATGGTGACGTCGTATATCCTCGGTTTTTTCATCGACGGCATATATCAGTTGGTGGTTCTCTACGTAATAGGCATCAGAGGGATGCTCAAAATTCCGTTCACCGGAATAGAGCTGCGAATACCGGTCACCAATCCTCAGCTCGTCCTTTCGAGAGGCTACGGGATACGCAACGCCATCAACCTCACCGGACTGAGGCACGCCCTGGATAACGCTATGCAGTACAAAATTTCCGTCGGAGGGGCGAATCCTTTTACGATCGACGTCCCTGTGGGCACGTATCTCATGATAGCCGTCTTCTGCCTGTTTATAGTGTGGTTCCGCCATACCAAACTGGGGCAGGATATGCGGGCCATAGGCCAGGACATGAGTGTCGCGGACTCCTCCGGTATCGCCGTTGAACGCACCCGCGTCATAGCGATCGTGATATCGACGATGCTCGCCGCGTTCGGGCAGATAATATTTCTCCAGAACATCGGCACGATGAATACGTACAACAGCCACACACAGACCGGCATGTTTTCCATAGCCGCTCTTCTGATAGGCGGAGCCACCGTTTCCAAAGCGTCGATAACGAACGTG
>JAISYN010000368.1 GCA_031269915.1 Synergistaceae bacterium | reverse complement strand
GGCGAAGCGAAATATTTTGGAGATTTGAAAATCGCGTTCAAATACCGTCACTGGTTGGCGCATGGCAGATATTTCAAGCTCATATCGCAAAAACCGGATACTGACGATCTTTTCGTTCTCGCGCAAAAAGCGGTTATATTATGCGGAGGCGGGCTGTACACGCCTTATTGAATTGATTAGTGAACTCGGATTATTTTACGGCGAGTCTCATCGGTATGCCGCGGCTTGCAAGGTATTCTTTCAACCGCAAAGGGGTCTGCTGCGTGAAGTGAAATATGCTCGCCATAGCGGCGGCGGACGCCCCTCCTTCCGTTACGGCCCTGTACGCGTCCTCGCAGCCGCCGCAGCCGCCCGAGGCGATGACTGGTATGGATACGGCGTCCGATACCGCCCTGATCATGCCGATATCGTAGCCCGACATGGTTCCGTCACGAGGAATCGACGTTACTAGTATCTCACCGGCGCCGAGTTTCTCCAGTTCTTTTGCCCAGGCGGTCAGTTCCCGGCCTTCCGATGTCGTTCCGCAGCGGCTGAAACATTCGTATCCGCCGTCGCCTGGCGCGGCGTCTATGCTGGCGACCATACACTGTTTGCCGAATTTGCGGCTCGCATCGGCGAGCAATTGGGGCGTTTCGTAAAGGGCCGTGTTGACGCAGACTTTATCGGCTCCGGCCTTCAGCAGTTCTCTTATGTGCGCGAGGTTTTTTATTCCTCCGCCTACCGCAAGCGGCACGAAGCATTCCGAGGCGAGATCGCCGACTGTTTCGCAGTCCGGATCGCGGTCCGATTTTGTGGCGGCGATGTCCAGCAGTATAAGTTCGTCGACCTGTCTCATATTGTAAACTTTGACGGACGGCAGCACTGTGCCGACCCGCCTCCAACTGTCGAATCCAACGCCTTTGACAAGGCCGGTATCGCTCCACAGCATCGTCGGGATTATTCTCGTCTTCAGCATTTCAATCTATCTACTGTGATAATTCAGAAAATTTCTCAATATCCGAAACCCCATCCCGCCGCTTTTTTCCGGGTGAAATTGCGTGCCAAAGACGTTTCCCCTGCCGAACACGCAGGCGAATCCGCCGCAGTAATCCGTTTCCGCGAGAACATCCCCGGAATGTTCGGGCACGAGATGATAGCTGTGCACGAAGTAAAAATCGGAACCGCCGGGTACATTTTCCAGAATAGGAGAATCCCGTACTTTGCGAAGATCGTTCCATCCCACATGAGGCACTCTGTCCTCGCCGTTCCGCGAAACCAACAGCCGGACTTCCCCGGGGATTAAATTCAAACCTTCACAGACGCCCTCCTCGTAGCCGCGGGTAGAGAGCAGCTGCATTCCCAGGCAGATTCCCAGCAGGGGCACTCCGTCGGAAACAGCTTTTTTCAGGGCGCTCTCGAAACCGGCTTCCCGCAAATTGCGCATTCCGTCGGGGAAAGCCCCGACTCCGGGCAGAATGACATGTTCCGCCGTTTCTATATCGGAGGGGCTGCCGGAGACGAAGACATCCGCGCCGCACTCTTCGACCGCCCTGCGTATGGAACCGAGGTTGCTCATTCCATAGTCGACGATCATGGTGCTCATAGGAGGCCGTTATCCTTGGGATATTCCCTTTTGAGCAGATTGCCGAGGTCGTCTTTGACCAGATTGCCCCTCGAGTCCAGGAGAAATATCTTTTTATTCGTGAAGCGGTCGCAGATTTTAATGAAGTCGTCTACGGTAATTCCAAGAGGCTTCAAAATTTCGGATAACGGTTTTCCGAGATACGTCCACGGAAATTTGCCGTCGTGTTTTCTTGTTATTTCGATGGCGTCCCTGCGAGTGATGCCCCCCTCCGCAGGTGGAGGCACGCGATGTCGGTGGCGCGCCCGAAACCGAACTTCAAATATTTGAAGTAATCGTGTATGCCCGTCTGATAGTTGTCCAGATTTTCATAGTTGACAACGGAGCCTTCCACTGTGGTTGAGAGAGTGGTGAAACCGTTCGCCTGCGCTATGAGCGCGTTGGAGTATCCGTCCCAGGGCAGATAATACCCCAGGAAGATGCCCGTCACGCCGGTTTGCCGCAGATCTTCGTCGGATGGGTACGAGTATGGGATGAGGTGTTTCCCCTCTATCCCATCCAGCCCGATAAGATCGGTCACGCGCAGCCCCAGAAGACCGCCGAACTCTTCGAGCCAGCGTCTCGTGAGGACGTTGTTTTCGGCCGCGGCCGCGGGGCCGCCGTATTCGTTCTGCGAATTTTCGCCCCAGACTATGAGGGGCACTTTGTACTGTACGGCGGCCCGCACCGGTATGGTGAATATTCCGCAATGTTCGGGCCATGAGATATCCCCCACCTGTGTCAGGCCGATTCTGTTCAGTTTCCTCCGTATAGCTTTATTGGGGGAAAACTCCATATAATCGACTCCCAGAGATTTGATGTTTTCAATATTTTTCCGGCCGACATCCGACAGATCACAGGTCGTAGCGGTGACGCACAAAGGATTCATGCCGAACTGCAGCATACGGACGGTCTGATAAGTGCTGTCCTTGCCGCCGCTCACCGGGACGATGCAATCCCAGTTCGAGCCGTCTTTAGATCTGTAACGCTCCAGTATCTCGCGAAATTCGCGTTCGCGCGCGCTCCAATCTATCGCCTGCCGTTTTGAAAAACTTTCGCAGGCGCCGCAAACGCCGTCTTCGCCAAATTTCAAATCGGGTTTGGTATCCGGCATGACACATTTTTCGCAATAGCGCATGTACCGTTCGCACCCTTCCTTGAAAAAATAAATTTTATCCGCGCCGCCATAACAAAAGATCACGCGATGAATTTTATTTTATCATGGATTTTAATGCCGTTAAATCGATCCTAAATCAAATAGCGGCGCGCCGTAGCAAAGAATGCCGTTGCGCGGGGCTCGCGAGATCGCCGCTTGTACGGATGCCGGCGTTTTTTTGCGTTTTACGATACGCCAGCGGATATTATTCCGTCCTAAGCGTCATGTCCGAAGGGCCTATGAGATTTTTTTTGCGAAGAGCTTCCGCGAAGATGTAAGACAAAACCGCGGGCAGCGCGAAGTGCAGGGCGATTATGCCCGGCCACGCGGACTGTCCCATCACCGCGAAAGCGCCGACCTGTCCTACCAGGCCGCTCGTTCCCATGCCGGCCCCAACGCTGTTGTTCCGCATCCCGAAGACCATCGTCGTCACTGGCCCCAGAATGGCCGAGG
>JAISYN010000366.1 GCA_031269915.1 Synergistaceae bacterium | reverse complement strand
GGGAAATTTTGATGCGCCCGACAACGATTTACGTCAAACCTGCCCTCGAAGCCGTAAAAACAGGAGTAGTGAAAGGTATGGCACATATCACGGGCGGCGGTCTGGAATCGAACATCCTCAGGGTCGTCCCGGACGGCCTGAAATGCGAAATTGATTACGGTTCGTGGATTCGGCCCGCGGTCTTCGACTTCATAAGCGGCGAAGGCGTTGACGAGAGCGAGATGAAGCGGGTGTTCAACCTCGGCGTCGGATACGTTTTCATAACCGGGGAACGCGACGCGGACGAAGCGGCCCGCGCGCTGGAAAGGGCGGGTTCGAGCGCCCGCGCGATTGGCAGGATGATAAAGGCGTGAAAACGGACGCGTCGGGCAGACCGCGCATAGCGATACTGATATCGGGGACGGGCAGCAACATGGAGGCCATCCTGTCGGCCTGCAAAAACGGCTCGCTGGATGCCGAACCGGCGATAGTGATAAGCGACAATCCTGATGCCGCGGGGCTCAGAAAAGCCCGCGCCCGAGGCGTGAAAACCCTCGCCTCTCCATACAGGGCGCGCGTTCCCAGAGAGGAAAACGAGGCCCCCATCTTGAAAGCGCTCAGGGACGAAGGGGTCGAGTGGGTGGTGCTGGCCGGATTTATGAAGATACTGACGCCCGGCTTTGTGAGGGCTTTCCCGGGCAGAATAGTGAACATACACCCGGCGCTGCTGCCCTCTTTTCCCGGCGCTCACGCGATAGCGGACGTTCTCGAAGCCGGAAGCGATATTACCGGAGTAACCGTACACATCGTCGACGAGCTGGTCGACCACGGAACCGTCATATCGCAGACGGAAGTCGCCATTTTCCCCGGCGATACCGAAGAGACCCTCGCGCCTAGGATACACGACGCTGAGCACAAACTATATCCCAGGACGCTTCAGCAATTATTTCACGACGATTTTTGACAGTTCAGGGAGGTATATCTTACAAAATGGAAAGACCGAAAGCCCTCATATCGGTGTGGAACAAGGAAGGAATAGCGGAATTGGCCCGCGCCATGTCGGAAGCGGGCTACGAAATACTGTCCAGTTCCGGTACCGCCGCGCACCTGCGCTCGAACGGTATAGAAGTCACGGAGGTGCTCGATCTCACGGGCACGCCGTCCATATTGGGCGGCCGAGTCAAGACGCTTCACCCCAAAATCATGGGCGGCATACTGGCGCGGCGCGGACACGCCGATGACGAGCGCGACCGCGCCGAACACGGCATACCGCTGATAGACATCGTAGTCTGCACTCTCTATCCCTTCGAGGAGACGGCGCGTAAAAACGCAGAGGAAGACGAACTGATAGAAAAGATCGACATAGGCGGCGTGTCCCTGATACGGGCCGCGGCGAAAAACTACGCCCACGTCGCCGTGATAACCGACACGGCCGACTACGAACCTCTCGCGCGCGCGCTCGGAAACGGCGGAGTGACGAGGAAAATGCGAAAAGATCTGGCGATCAGGGCATTTTTGAAGACCGCTTCCTACGACGCCACCATACACGAGGGACTGAAAGAAGCCCTCGGCTATTCCGGAGAAGAGGCGGAGATGACGCTTGCCCTCCGGCGCGCGCAAAAACTGAGATACGGGGAGAACCCTTACCAGAGCGCGGCGCTGTTTATGCCGACACTGGCAAACCCGCCCTTCGTCCAGCGCTCCGGAAAGGAGTTGTCGTACAACAACCTGCTCGACCTCGACACGCTTCTGAAAGGCGGAGCTGTTTTCAGGGAAACATGCGCCTGCGTCATAGTAAAACATACGACTCCGTGCGGCGCGGCGGAGGCGGACAACGAAACGGACGCCTACGAACGCGCTTTCGCCTGCGACCCCGTATCCGCCTTCGGAGGCATAGTGGGCTTCACTGGCAGAGTAGACCTGCCGCTCGCGAAACGGATAGCGGAACATTTTTATGAGATATTGGCCGCCCCTGAGATAACGCCGGAAGCCATAGACTTTTTAAAATCGTCGAAGCGCAATCTGCGCCTGCTCGCCATAACCGGCGGTTATGCGCCGCGCGAACAGATTACCGGCAGCAGGGCGGGCTTTCTGGTACAGACTGAGACGCCTCCGCCTCCGCCGTCTCAGAACGAGGGCAGATGGGTCGGCCGCGCGCGTCCGGATCTGTGGGGAGATCTGCTGTTCGCGTGGAAGACCGCCGGGCTCGTAAAGAGCAACGCGATAGTGCTCGCCTCTGGAAACGCGAGCGTTGGCATAGGCGGCGGATTCACCAACAGGGTGGACGCCGCGGGGCACGCCATAAAAATGGCGGGTGATAAGGCCCGAGGTTCGGTTATGGCGTCGGACGCGTTCTTCCCGTTCCCCGATACCGTGGAACTGGCCCATGAGGCCGGAGTGGCCGCGATAATCCAGCCGGGCGGATCGGTGCGCGACGAGGAAGTTGAACGTCGCGCGCTGGAACTGGGCGTAAGCATGTTCATCGGCGGAACGCGCACATTCAGACATTAGCCATGGGGGAAAAAACCGACGCGCTCGTAATCGGAGGCGGCGGGCGAGAACACGCGATAGTTCACGCTCTGTCAAAATCGAACGTCATAGGCAAAATCCACTGCGCTCCCGGAAACCCCGGAATAGCCGAACTGGCGCGCACGCACGGCGCCGATCCCGGCGACATCGAAGCGATACGCGCGCTCTGCGCGGACAACGGAATAAAATTCGCGCTGATAGGGCCGGAGGCGCCGCTCGTCTCAGGACTGGCGGACGCGCTGCGCGGCGCCGGGATCGCCGTATTCGGCCCCGGAGCCAAAGGCGCCATGCTGGAAGGCAGCAAGGCTTTCTCCAAAGCTTTCATGGCCCGCCACGGCATCCCGACCGCGCCCTTCGATATATGCCGTACGGAAGACGAATGCGCCGCCGCGCTCGCGAAACGAAAACCGCCGTTCGTCATAAAAGCGGACGGACTTGCGGCCGGCAAGGGAGTCTTCCTACCGGACGACCGCGGGGAGGCCATGGAGATATGCCGCGGCCTCCTGTCGGGGGAAACGCTCGGAGATTCGGGCCGCACTCTGGTGATAGAAGATTATCTGCACGGGAAGGAATTGACCGTGCTGGCCCTGACCGACGGGGAAACTTTCAAAATTCTTCCGCCAAGCCGCGACCACAAGAGGGCGTACGACGGAGACAGGGGCCCGAATACCGGAGGTATGGGCGCTTATTCGCCGGTGTGCCTTCCCGGCGGCGTAATTGCGCGAGTCGCTGACGAGGTTATGAAACCAACGCTGTCCGGACTCGCTTCGGAAGGCATAGAATACCGCGGCGTGCTGTACATGGGCCTCATGCTCGCCGAAACCGGCGGAAACGCTGAAATTTCCGTCGTCGAGTACAACGTCAGATTCGGAGACCCCGAGACTCAGGCTGTACTGCCGCTGCTCCTGGGGGATTTCGGCCGACTGGCTCTGTCCGCCGCGGAGGGGACGCTGCGCGGCTGTCCCGACATCGAATACGGCGGAAATGCCTTCTGCGTTGTGATGGCCTCGGGTGGGTATCCGGGAAAATTCCGCAAGAGCTTGGTGATTTCAGGGTTGGACGACGAAGACGCGCCCGCCGGCACTTTCGTCTATCATGCCGGAACGTCCCGAAACGATGACGGAAGCGTCGTCACGAACGGCGGCCGAGTTCTGTCCGTGGTGGGCACGGGCGGCGATTTCGCCGCCGCCAGGGAAAAGGCTTACGCCCGGATCGCGGGGATAACTTTCGAAAATATGCACTACAGACGTGATATAGGATGGAGTGAGGAATGATGCCCGAAATCGGAATAATGGTCGGCTCGGCATCCGATCTGGATATCGCGGCGGCATCCGCCGGCGTGCTTAACGAGTTCGGCGTGGAGTTCGAGGTCGGTGTCGCGTCGGCCCACCGCACGCCGGATGATGTGAAAAATTACGCGGCATACGCGCGCTCGCGCGGAATAAAAGTGATAATCGCCATGGCTGGCTTGTCGGCGGCGCTTCCGGGCGTGATGGCGGCCCACACTACGCTGCCGGTGATCGGCGTGCCCATAGCGTCGGGTCCTCTGCGCGGGATCGACGCGCTCGTCTCCGTCGCGCAGATGCCGCCGGGAGCGCCGGTCGGCAGCGTGGGAATAGACGGAGCGAAAAACGCGGCGCTTCTCGCTTTGCGTATATTGGCCGCAAGCGGCGGAAAACTCGCGGACAAGCTCGGGGCGTGGACGGACAAAGCGGAGAGTGGCGTCAGAGAGAGCCGCGAAAAGATATTGGAACGCGGGCTTCCGCCGGTTCCGGATTCGGCTTATAAAGCGAGGTAGCGATGTCAAAATTCGACCTGATAATCATCGGAGGGGGCCCGGCGGGATATGTCGCCGCCGAGCGGGCTTCGGACGGCGGCATGAGCGTGGCGCTGTTCGACATGAACAAACTGGGCGGAGTCTGTCTCAACGAGGGATGCATCCCGACGAAGACGATGCTCTACTCGGCCAAGCTGCTGGACGGCGCCGTTCACGGCGCGCCTTACGGGGTGATTGCTGAAAACGCGCGCCTGGATCATCAGGCCGTCATGAAGAGGAAAGATAAAGTCGTGAAAATTTTGTCGGCCGGATTGGCGTTCAAGATGAAGGCGAAAAACGTGACGGTCATTTACGGCAAGGCCGCCATTTCTGGCAAAACTGATTTCGGCTTCGCCGTGACGTCGGACGGACAAATATACGAAGCGCGGAAATTGCTGATAGCTTCCGGATCGCAATCCGTGACGCCGCCCATTGAGGGAATCGCCGAGTCCCTCGCGTCAAGGTACGCCATAACGAGCCGCGAGGCGCTCGCGATGACCGCAATCCCCGAGCGTCTGGCCGTCATTGGCGGCGGCGTGATAGGTCTGGAACTGGCCTGTTATTTCAACGCGGCCGGCTCGAAAGTCACAGTCGTCGAAATGCTGGACAAGATAGCGGGGCCTATGGAGGATGAAATTTCAACAATACTGCTGGGCAGCCTGAAAAAACGCGGCGTCGATTTCAGGCTCGGCGCGAAGGTCACGCGCGCCGAGCGGTACGAAGGCGTCACGATCGAGCGTGACGGCGAGCCCGCAGAGATTCTGCCGGCAGACGCGATACTCGCGGCCGTCGGGCGAAAACCACGTTCCGACGGCCTGGAATTGGACTCGATCGGAGTGCGAACCGAGCGTGGATCCGTGGTTACGGATAAGTATATGCAAACCGGCGTTCCCGGCGTGTACGCGGCGGGCGACGTCACCGGAAAAGTCATGCTGGCCCACGCGGCAAGCCGCGAAGCTGAAGCCGCCGTGGCGAACATGCTGGGCGGTAGCGAAACCGTGAACTATGGCGCTATTCCGTCAGTAATATATACGACGCCGGAGGCCGCAAGCGTCGGAGAGACGCTTAAAAGCGCCGCCGAACGGGGATTGCCGGCCAACGAGACAAAGCTGTCGATGCGCTTCTCGGGGCGGTACGTCGCCGAAAACGAGGGCGGGGACGGGATATGCAAGGTAGTGACCGACGGGTCCGGCCGAGTGATCGGAACTCATATCATAGGCTCCTGCGCGTCCGAGATCATAGCTTCCGCTGTGATGATGATAGAGAGCCGCATGCCCGTCTCGGATTTGAAGCGCGTCGTATTTCCTCATCCCACCGTGGGTGAAATCCTGCGGGAATCGCTGTTCCAGATTCGGGAAGACGATTTATAAAAGACGGTCATCACAGGAGGAGTGCGTATATCTTATCTGTTAAACTCGGGTATAATACACGCGGTGAATTTATCGGCAGATATCGGGCCGAAGGAGTTGAAACGATGAAAAGCCATTCGGACGCGCGTCACGCGTCTATAGGGTTGGTGTTGTCGGGGGGAGGTGCGAAAGGCGCTTATCAGGCTGGCATAGTGAAAGCTCTCGCGGAGATGGATGTCCCTATCGCAGCCATATCCGGCGCAAGTATAGGAGCGCTCAACGGAGCGGTGACGGCGGCTTCGGAGTTCATGCCGAACGCGGCCGAGCGGCTGGAAAAACTGTGGAGAGCGATTGCGGACGATCCTCCTCTCGGCGGTAAAATACCGACGTCGATAAGGCTGCTGGAAGCCGCCGGACTGAGGTTCAGCGACGACTTCCGCTATACCGCCCGGCTGCTGCGCGAAATTGCTCACAATCTGCTGCCCACCATACTGTCGCCCGACACCGGAGCTTTGGTGGATAATTCCCGCATCAGGAAGCTGCTGTTCGAATACGTATCGGTGGAACAGCTCGCAAAGGGCCTGCCGCTTTACGTATCCGTACACAACACCAATAAAAAACTGCTGGAAACCGCCATTGGATCAGGCTTGGCGAGACTCAGGATAAAGCAGAACCCGGAAGCGGAATTCCTGCACATCCAATCGCTCTCCAGAGAAGACCAGCACACCGCGCTGCTGGCGTCGGCGGCCATTCCGTTTCTTCTCTCGGCTCAGGAGATAGAGGGGGAAAGTTACGTGGACGGCGGATTCGGCGGCGTATTGACCTCGCAAGGCAACACACCCATCTCTCCGCTCCTCGACGCGGGCTACAACCCTATAATCGTCACATCCCTGAGCGACCGATCGGAATGGAACAAGCAAAAACACCCTGACGCCGCCATAATCGAGATAAGCCGCGAGGAAAAGATCGATCGCGCCTCATTGCTGCCGGAGGTATTCGACATAATTTCGTTTCAGCCCGCAAAGATATATTCATGGATGGAACAGGGTTACCGCGACGCCATCCGTTGTATCAGACCATGGCTCCCATTTATAGGGCCTCGGTAGGGATAGATCGGCGCTCAGGACATCGGCCAGGGTATTAGGTTCGCGCTCCAACGCCCCAGCGAGGGTAGGCGCCGACGGCGAGGTTCCCTTGCGCGCCGCGGCGCCTCCGCTTCAAGTCCTTCCCTCCCGGAAATATCGGCATGAATGGTGACGAAGCCGCCTCGCCCAATTTTGCGAAATGCTCCGTGCCATAGACATAGTCGATTTTGTAATAGCTTACCGCATATATGGACGGCGGCATTTTATCATGAAACGGCGCCGCGGCGGCTAGGACGACAAACGGATATTACGGCTTCAGATGCGAGTCTTTCACTGATTTGAAAACGACCTTGCCCTTTCTGTGAGCCTGCGTCCACGTCTTTATCGGGAGGCCCCATACCTTTATGAACCCGACGCTCGCGGAGTGATCGAACATGTCGCCCTCCGAATATGTCGCCAGATCGTGCCGGTATATCGCGCTGTCGGACTTCATCCCCTCCACAACCGCCGAACCCTTGTAAAGCCGTACTCTGACCGTCCCGCTCACCGATTCCTGCGTACTGTCGACGAAAGCCTGAATCGCCTGCATGAGCGGCGAAAACCAGTATCCCTCATAGGCCAGCTCGGAAAATTTCTTTTCGAGATCGCTTTTCACCCTCATGACATCCTTCGAGATGGTGATGGATTCAAGAGCCCTGTGGGCGGTTATCAGCGTGACGGCGGCGGGGCATTCGTAGACTTCGCGGCTTTTGAAGCCGACCAGCCTGTTCTCGATCATATCTATTCTGCCGATCCCGTGCGCGCCGGCTAGTTTGTTCAGCGCGCCTATGAGCTTTATGCTCTTCATTTTTTTACCGTCTACGGCGACGGGAACGCCTTTGTCGAAAGTTATTTCCGTGATGGCGGGTTTATCCGGAGCTTCCAGCGGGTCGACGGTGAGCCCGTAAGCGTCTTTGGGCGGCTTGTTCCACGGATCCTCCAGTACGCCGCATTCGCACGAACGGCCCCACAGGTTGTCGTCCAGGCTGTACGGGCTCTGCCGGGTGATCGGCACCGGAACTTTGTGACGCTCCGCGTATTCCATCTCCTGTTCGCGCGTCATGTGCCAGTCGCGGACCGGGGCCAGCACCTCTATGGAAGGGTCGAGGGCGTTGGCGCAGACTTCGATGCGAACCTGATCCTGGCCTTTGCCGGTGCAGCCGTGGGCGATTGCGACGGCTCCTTCCGCTTGCGCGATGTAAATGAGCGCCTGCGCGATGAGAGGGCGGGAATAAGCCGAGTTCAGGGGATATACGCCCTCGTAGAGCGCGTTCGCCTTGAGTCCGGGCCAGATGTAATTCTCGATCATTTCTTCGCGGAGATCCAGCATATGAGCGGATACCGCGCCGGTTTTAACGGCCTTTTCATTTATCTCGGGCATATTGTCGGCCTGCTGACCGACGTCTGCCGTCATCGTCACCACGTCGTAACCCTGCTCCATCAGCCATGGGATCGCGACGGACGTGTCGAGCCCCCCGCTGTAGGCCAATACCACTTTGCCTTTATGTCCTGTTTTCACCGCATGAGCGGCCGTTGCCTCAGCCGTCTTTTTCGCTTTCGCCGCTTTCTTTACTGCCATTTTCGTAGCCTCCCGTTTGAGTTTTTTGAAAAAACAAAAGTCCGCCCTTCATCCTCCGCTATTGTCGTCAATAGATTGAAACGCCGGCGGATGCCTGATTATAGACCGGCAGAACGCCGCTCCGAGGCATCAAATGTCGACGGTTCCCTCGAATACTTTGCGGACTTTGCAGTGCAGGACGACTTCCCCTCCCGAATAATCGACCATCATGTCCCCGCCGTTTTGTATGACTCTTTTTGCGCCCGCGCGCGCGCAGAATCCATTTTCAACTGCCGCCACGACGGCGGCGCACGCTCCGCTGCCGCTCGCCACGGTCTCGCCGTCGCCGCGTTCCCACACTCTCATTGACAACGTTCCCTCGTCGACGATGCGCACGAACTCGACGTTCGAGCGTTTGGGGAAAATAGGCGCACATTCCACAAGAGGCCCTATTTTGTCTATATCCACACGTTCGAGGTCGTCGCAAAATATCACGCAGTGCGGACTGCCCATCGAGACGCAGGTTATGCAGAACGTGCCGCTGCCGATGTCGACGACGCGGCCCATGACTTTTTCGCCGTGCAGGTCCACCGGAATCGCGGACGGTTTGAACATCGGGACGCCAAGGTTCACTTCGCCTGATATGACTTCTCCGTGCCTGGTGAACACCCGTATTCGCCTGGTTCCGCTCTGTGTGTCGATAACCATCGACTTCCGCCCGCCGGTCCGTCCGCTCTCGAAAAGGTATTTTCCCGTGCAGGCTACAGCCGAAGCGCTCATCAATCCTTCGCTGCCGTCAGTATTGAAAAGCCTCATGTAAGCGTCCGCCCTGTCGGAAGGGTTTATCATCACGACGCCGTAACCGCCGACTCCGAAGTGCCTGTCCCCCAGCATTATTGAGAGCGATTCCGGAGACGCTATCTCCTGATCGAAGCCGTCGAAATACAAGTCGTCCTTGCCGCAGCTATGCATCTTGTAAAAACGGAGCGTCCGTTTCTCGCGCCTCATGTTCGCTATATCGACCATCTCGGTATTGTCCTCGCAGTAGCGGCTCTTGAGACAGTCGGCGACCGCGGTAGCGGTGTCGATCGACGTGAGGCAGGGTATGCCGAGCCGGACCGCTAGCGAGCGGAATCTCACGCTCTCTCTGGCTGGGTCGCGCCCGCGTCCGGAAGTCGAGACGATAAACGCCACCTTGCCGTCCTCAATAAGCGTGGCGACGTTGTCGGACGCCTCGCCTATCTTGTGTATGATTATCGCCGGAAGTCCGGCGCGCGCCAATACCTTGGCGGTGCCTTTTGTCGCGTAGAGATGGAACCCCAGCATCGCGTACTTCTTCGCCACATCCACTATTTCGGGCTTGTCGCTGTCGCGCACGGTAAAGAGCACGCCTCCGCCGAGTCCCATATTGTATCCGGCCGCCAGAAGTCCCTTGTACATGGCTTCTTCCAGCGTTTTGCCTATTCCGAGCACCTCTCCGGTGGATTTCATCTCGGGACCGAGGTGCGTGTCGACTCCGTGAAGTTTTTCGAACGAAAAGACCGGAACTTTGACCGCAGTATATGGAGCGGGCGGATACAATCCCGTCCCGAAGCCCATTCCGCTCAGTTTTTCCCCCAGCATGGCCCTGGTGGCGAGATCGACCATGGGAATGCCCGTCACTTTGCTTATGTACGGCACAGTGCGGGAGGCCCTCGGATTGACCTCTATAACGTACAGTTCCTCTCCCTGCACGATATACTGGACGTTGATCAAGCCAAGGGTGTTCATCGAAAGCGCTATATCGCGCGTGTGCCCGACGATTTTTTCGATCAGGCCGTCGGTGACGTTGATGGCCGGATAAACCGCGATCGAGTCCCCGGAATGTATGCCGGTACGCTCGACGTGTTCCATTATGCCCGGTATGAGGATGTCGTTTCCGTCGCATATCGCGTCGACCTCTATCTCTATGCCGCGCAGGTATTTGTCTATCAGCACCGGGCCATAAACGTCCCCGCTCAGTATTATCCCCATGAACTCGCGCAGGTCTTCCTCCGAAAAGGCGATGCTCATGTTCTGGCCTCCCAGAACGTAGGACGGACGCACCAGCACAGGATAGCCAAGATGGCCCGCGACATTTACGGCCTCGTCGACCGAGAACGCCGTACCTCCTTCCGGACGAAGTATCCCGAGTTTTTCGAGCAGCGCGTCGAAGCGCTTGCGATCCTCAGCGAGATCTATGCTGTCGAACGACGTTCCGAGAATACGCCAGCCGTTTTCGTGCAGATATTTCGCAAGCTTTATCGCCGTCTGTCCGCCGTAGGCCGCAACAACGCCTACCGGCTGTTCGAGCGCCAGAATGTCGCCAACGTCCTCCGGCGTAAGCGGTTCGAAATAAAGGCGATCCGCCGTGTCGAAATCGGTCGATACCGTCTCCGGATTGTTGTTGATTATCGCGACCTCGTAGCCCTGTTTTTTGAGCGCCCATACGCAATGGACGCTGGAATAATCGAACTCTATCCCTTGCCCTATCCGAATCGGGCCGGAGCCCAAAACCACTACGGAGCCCTTTTTGTAGTTCACCGAAGTCCCGATGAATTCACCGGCCTCGTTTTCGCCGCGCGTGGCGTAAAAATACGGCGTGCGCGCCGCGAATTCGCCCGCGCAAGTGTCGACCATCTTGTAAGCGGACGGTATATGTCGCTTGACAGGGGCGCCCGATATCTTTTCGAGCACCGCGTCCGGATAGCCGAGACGCTTGCCTTCTTTGTACGATTCGTCGTCCAGGTTGCCTGAGCGCAGGCGTTCCTCGAAATCGGCCAGATTTTTGAGCTTGTGAAGGAACCAGCGATCGATCTTCGTGATATCGAAAATTTCGTCGCAGGAAACCCCCCTTCTTTGAAGCTCGAACACCTGAAATATGCGTTCGTCGGTAGGAGACGCTATGGCCGATTTCAGCTCGCCGTCGCTCATACGTTCCAGTTTGGAGAGATAGAGCGTCTGCTGATGAATTTCAGCCCCGCGTATCGCCTTCATCAGAGCCGCCTCGAAATTGTCGGCGAGCGCCATAACCTCGCCCGTCGCCTTCATCTGAGTGCCAAGCGTCCGGGGTGCGGACGCGAATTTATCGAAAGGCCATTTGGGGAATTTGACCGCAACGTAGTCTATTGCCGGCTCGAAACAGGCGCACGTCTTGCCTGTAACGGCGTTCGGTATCTCGTCCAGCCTGTATCCGACGGCTATCTTAGCGGCGACCTTGGCTATGGGGTAGCCTGTGGCCTTAGAAGCAAGCGCGGATGAACGCGAAACCCTGGGGTTCACCTCTATGACGGCGTATTCGAAGCTGTTCGGGTTGAGAGCGAACTGACAGTTACATCCGCCCTCTATTTCGAGCGCGCGGATTATATCGAGGGCGGCCGTGCGAAGCATCTGATATTCCTTGTCGGATAAAGTGAGCGCCGGGGCTACGACTATGCTGTCTCCGGTATGAATGCCGACCGGATCGAGATTTTCCATGCTGCATACTGTGATGCAATTTCCGGCCGCGTCGCGCATGACTTCGTACTCGATCTCTTTCCAGCCCTCGACTGATTTTTCGACAAGTATCTGCCCTATCGGCGAAAATTTCAGCCCGACGAGCGCGGTGCCGCGCAGTTCTTCCTCGCATTTGGCTATGCCCCCGCCCGTCCCGCCGAGGGTAAAAGCGGGGCGGACTATGACCGGATAACCTATCACGGAAGCGAATTTGAGCGCCTCATCCACGGCGCTGACGACATCGGACGGTATGACGGGCTGGCCTATGCGCTCCATCGTCTCCTTGAACAGCTTTCTATCCTCGGCTCTGTCTATGGTCTCGAGGCGAGCGCCCAGAAGCGTTATGCCGTTTTCCTCGAAAAAGCCCTCGCGGGCGAGCTTCATCGCGAGATTGAGCCCTGTCTGCCCGCCAAGCGTGGGGAGCACGCTGTCAGGATGCTCTTTCCGTATTATCCTCTTCAGAGTGCCGGCCGTGAGCGGTTCTATATACACAGCGTCGGCCATGGCCGTGTCGGTCATTATGGTGGCCGGGTTGGAATTCACAAGCACTATGGATATGCCGTCCTCGCGAAGCGCGCGGCAGGCCTGAGTGCCGGCGTAGTCGAACTCGGCGGCCTGTCCTATGACTATCGGGCCGGAGCCTATCACCAGAGTCTTGTGAATATTTTTGTTTTTAGGCATGCTTGCGCTCCTCCATCATTCCGGTGAAGCGCTCGAACAAAAAACCGGTATCGAGAGGTCCTGCCGCCGCCTCGGGGTGAAATTGCACCGTGAAGGCGGGAATATTTTTATAGTCTATTCCCTCGCATGTGCCGTCGTTGGCGTTGGAGTAACGCATTTCCGCCGCGATATCAGGTATGCTCTCGTGGACGACCATGTAACCGTGATTTTGCGTGGTTATATGGAGCGAGCCCGTCTTCATATCGCGAACCGGCTGATTCGCTCCCCTATGCCCGTATTTAAGGCGCTGCGTCCGCGCTCCCATAGCTAGGGCCAGAAGTTGATGCCCGAGACAGATGCCGAATATCGGCGTGCCCGTCTCCGTAAATTTTTTCAATTCCTCTATTATGCCGAGATTGTCCGCGGGGTCGCCGGGACCGTTACACAGCATCACCCCGTCGGGGTGAAGGGCCGCTATCCGTTCCGCCGTATAATCGTGCGGAACCAGCGTGACCTCGCAGCCGCGTGCGGCAAGAGATTTGGCTATGTTGCCCTTTGCGCCGAAGTCCCACAATACAACACGGTAAAGCGTCGTTCCGTCGGGTTTCACTACGACAGGCGCCTTCACGGATACGCTCGCCACGGAATTTTTTATCGTATATTTCTTGACCTCATCCATGTCGACGCTTTGGGGATCCGCCGTAATGACGCCGTTCATAACCCCGCGCTCCCTTATTATCCTGGTTATCCCGCGAGTGTCGACGCCGCATATCCCCGCGATGCCCTCCCTTTTGAGAAAAGAATCCAAGTCGCCCTCCGATCTGAAGTTCGAAGGATTCCGGCACCACTCACGCACGACGTAACCGAGCGGCTGAACCCGGGGACTTTCGAAATCCGCGCTTATCACGCCGTAGTTTCCTATCATGGGAAATGTCTGAACTATTATCTGTCCGTAATAGCTGGGATCGGTCAGAGTTTCGAGGTACCCGGTCATCCCCGTGGTGAACACCACCTCGCCGACAACCCCGCTCTCTTCGATCGGGCGACCGAACGACCTGCCCTCGAACGTCATGGAATTTTCAAGAATCAGATAAGCCGGAGACGACACCATATATCCCCCTTGCGCAGCGTGAGTTCACTACAACTATATAAAGCGTAGTAATATTAACATAGAGGAAAATAAAACGCCACAAAATCACAACCGGCGCTTTACCGCAAACGCCGCATCTTGTACGGACACGCATTCAGCCTTGAAACTACAGGTTTCGAAAAGAACTTTCGCCGGTTGGGTGAAACAGAAGTAATTTGCTGAACAAGAAGCGGACAACAGCTACAAGAATTTAAAGTTTGCAAACTGTGGTTTCGAAATAAGCCCGCACGCTCTTTACGCGAGATGAGCGTTGCTTGGGCTGCAAAAAGCCGTCAAGGGCGTTTCACAGCCCGTTTTTCGTTTACAGACCAAACCAGAAATTTTCAGTCTCCCGTTTTTGAGCTTCGTTGTAGAAATCCGCGCGAACGTCGGGAAGATACGTCAGCGCTTCGTAAATTACAGGCAGAATATTTCCGTGTATCGCTACAGCGTGATGCAGATAGGGACCTTTTACTATCATCGTTTCAACGCGCGTCCATTCAGGAATTTCCACCCACAGAAACGTTCCTTTGTTATGCGGGCCTTTTATTCCCTTCGCGGTCCCCATAAGTATGCCATACTCACCGTTATCTCCGTCAAATCGAATTATCGATATCTCCCCGCCTTTAATTTCAGCTATTACATTGCCCGGACAGTTGTCCTCAAAAGCGAATGGCCGTGCGAGTTTAGGTTTTTCGATCGCCAAAGAAAGCGGCCATGGGCCGCAATGTTGTAAAAGCTCGCCGTTGTCGTTATCGGGATGCCTTATTGACCAGTCGACAAAGAAACTGGGAGTTTTCCCCATACCGGCTGATTGTGCCATTATTGCCGAAATCGCCCCGTGAATATCCGTCTCGCAGACGACAGGAAGACCTTCGTCCGTCAACAGTGAGTTCGCACAACACGGCATAATTTGAAGAGCATTCTGGAGGGCGTCCCAGCACTGGATAGCGACTGCGCTGCAACCGTTTTCCTCAGAGTACCGTTTCATTGTCTCTTTCATCGCCGCCACTCGCCGTACGATCTCGTCGCTTACGCAAACATCCATAGAGCCGTAAATATATTTTACCGTTTCCTCGACCCTCGCGTCTTTCTCGTCGGTCTCCAACTGCTTCACTCTATCCGTGAAATCGGACATCGCTATTGGGAAAACCTGCACGTTAAAACGTTCGAGTAATTCTCCCTCGTTGACCATCATCGTCCAGAAATCTGTCGGACGGGTTGAGATTTGAAGGATTCTTGCGGTTCGCATGTTTCTTATTACATTTGCGGCGGCGAGAAAAGCGTGAAACCCTTTATCGAACAGGTCGTCATCGACCCGGCAGTTCGGAAGATACGTAAACGGAGTTCTTACGCGGCGGAGAACCTTGCCAGTCGCGAAAAGCCCGCATTGCGTATCGCGCAGTCTGGACCCGTCTTCAAGAGGAGCTTCGTCTCTGGGGCCCCACAGTAAAACAGGAAGCTTTAGTTCATGGGCGACCTTCGATACGCTGTGTTCCGAACCGAAATTACAATGCGGGAAGAACAGACAGTCAACATGTGCTTTTTTAAATTTTTCAATTGTCGCGTCGACATCATAGGGACCGCGTAACAATCCCTCCTCATTTATATCCTCTATATCAACGAAATCGACGTTCCACTTTCCGAGTTTCTCCGCTATCATTTTTTTATACTTCAACGCATCTTGATTTACGAACGCCGCGCCGCGTCTCGTTGGCGCAAAACCAACTTTTACCGCGTAATTCACCTGTTTTGTCCCCCTTTATTTCTTCATTAGAAATAAGCAAATTCAGAGAAAACGTGAAAACTACTCTTTTTCGACCGTTACGGATTTTCTTTTCCTAATCCTAAAAGTTGCGCGCCTACCGCCCCTCCGGGATGAATTACGGCGAACTGTTCCCTCGTATATTCGGTAATCTGCATCAACGCAATACAAATGGCGTCGAACATAGCAATTACGGCCATCGTGCTCGCTGTCGCCAGCATGTTAAACCGGCACGGCTCGCGTTCCACTTTTATTTTCAGAAAGATATCCGCCGCTTTTGCGAGTCTGGAATCGGCGTTTTCCGACACGATAATCAAACGTGCGTCTTTTGTTTTACATGCCGGAATAAGGCTCAGAAGTTCTGCGGTATTGCCGCCCTTGCTTATCAGAATGAAAAGGTCTTCTTTTTGCAGCACTCCTAACCCTCCATGCACGGCATCCGACGGCCTTAGAAATAATGCCGGCCTTTCGATACAATTTAAACTATGGGCTATCTTTTGGGCGGCCATTGCGGAAGTGCCGCAAGCCGATAAAATGATCTTTCCCTTGCAATCCGCTATCGCCATGACTGTCTTTAAAACGGTCTTTGGATCGATATCCTCCTTCAATTTCTCGACGGATTGCGCCTCAATATCCAAAACGCGTTTTATTTCACTTAGAATATCCTCGTCGGTCATCAGCAGAATTTACCTCGTCAATATATTATTTTTGAAGTTTTTTAAAAATCAACGCCTCAATAAAGAAAGACCGCGCGCTTCGATACAACCCGCGCGGCCTTTCTTATGAAGATTTTTCCCCGAACGATTCTATTATTTGAACACGTATCCTTTAGCGTTTTCCGCAGTTACCATTTCCGTTCCGATGGCAATGACAGGCTCTACGGAGCCGGCGCTGCCTTCGGTAGCCTTTACGGCCCATTCGACCGCGGAAGTTCCGAGGTTCGCAAATTGTTGGGCCACCGTCGCTGTTACTTTGCCGTTCGCGATTTCAGCTACGCACTCTTCGGAACCGTCGTATCCTATAATAAACACTCCTGTTTTGTTCGCGACTTGCAACGCCTGCAGCGCGCCAAGCGCCATTTCATCGTTCAACGCGTAAATGAGATTTACGTCGGGATGAGCCTGAAGAATGTTCTGCGTGACGGCAAAACCTTTCTGCCTCTCAAATTCGGCGGCTTGCTCCGCCACAATCGTTTTTTCCAGCGGAGTGCCTTTGATGCCTTCATAAAAACCTTCCGATCTGTCTATGTCGGCGTCAATGCCCGGCGTGCCGCGCAGAATCGCTATTTCAGGGTTTTTCGTATTAGCCAGCAGTTTCACGGCCAGTTTTCCCGCTTCGATTGCGCCGGTTTTGTTGTCGGTGACGACCTGTGTGACAAATTTACATTTATCTTTCGTGTCTATGACGCGGTTCCATCCGACTACCGGAATACCGGCGTCGTTTGCTGTTTTAACCGTGTTGATTGCCGAATCGGCATTTACAGGAAGAATACAAATCGCGGCGACTTTTTTCGAAACGAGATTTTGGACATTTTGCAGTTCGACGTCGGATTTTTCCTGGCTGTCCAAAGTTACGGGAGTATAGCCGAGTTCCTTAACTTTAGCCTCCATTTTGTCTTTCATGAAGGCAAAAACCGGATTATTCAGGGACGTGAACACTATGCCTATTTCTCCCTTGCTGCCATCGGCGGCCCACGCGTTTCCTCCGAATCCCAAAACCAACAAGGCCATCAGCGTCAGCGTTGCTAAAATTGTTGCCGATACTTTTTTCATATTCAATTTTCCTCTTCCTTTCTGCGAATGTGGATTTTTTCGCGGCAAAAACATTTCTCACGATCCTAAAGCCCTTAGTCGCGTTTTTTGCGTTCACCCCGCTAACGACTTTCGATATCTTGTCAACCTTCACCTTCCTCTCACAGGTTATATGCGATTCTTTCTATTTCGACGATGAACGCAATTCTTTGGCAGAAGAGAATTTATCTGCCGATTTACTCAACGTGTCGACTATCACCGCAAATAGAATTATCAAACCCTTTACGACTTTCGTCCAAAATACGTCAATATCCAAAAGTACCAAGCCATTGTTTAAAACGCCGATAAGCAGAACGCCAATGAGCGAACCCATTATTTTCCCTTTGCCGCCCGAGAGACTCACCCCGCCGATGACCGCGGCGGCGATCGCGTCCATCTCTGCTCCGTCCGCGGTCGTTGGTGTAGCGGAATTTACTCGCGAAGCCATGATCATACCGGCTATGCTGGCGCAAAAAGCGCAGATTACATACACAGAAATTGTGATTGCGGTGGTATTTATGCCGCTCAATCTGGCGGCTTCCTTATTTCCCCCCATAGCGTAAACATATCGCCCAAATCGCGTATGATGCAACGCGTAGTATGAGACCAAAAACATGCCGCCCATGATGAGGATGCTGATCGGGATGAAACCAATATACTTCACCCCTATATAGGAAAACGCGTCTCCCAATTGAGTAACTGGCTTGCCCTGCGACACCACGATAGTGGTTCCACGAAAAATCGTCATCGTGCTCAGCGTCACTATGAAAGGCGGTAAACTGAGTTTGTCCACCAGAAGACCGGAAAACGCGCCGATGGAAACCGCCACGGCAAATCCTGCCATTAGCGCGACAAATATATTATGCCCGTCGACCAGAAGCATTGCCGTAATCAGCGAAGAGAACGCGGCGACGGAACCGACCGACAGATCGATTCCTCCGGTTAAAAGAATGAAGGACATACCGACAGCGAGCGCTCCGTTGACGGAGGTTTGAGACAATACGTTAATAAAATTGTTGAAAGTGAGAAACGTGCGCGGACGCGCGATACCGATGCCCGCGCAAACCAAAAACAATGCGATGAGGGTTTTCGAGAGGTCGCTCTCCCAAAGATGGCGTAGGTATCTCACGCTCACTCACACTCCTTCATTTTTTCCGAACGCACAAGCGGCGATAGATTCTTCGTTCATGTTTGCGCGCGTAAAGAAACCTGTCACGTATCCGTCGTGCATTACGGCGACTCTGTCACTTATTCCCAAAATTTCAGGCATATCGGAAGATATCATAATAATTGCCACGCCTTCTTGCTTCAAGTGATTTAAAATCTGGTATATGCTCACTTTCGCGCCCACGTCCACGCCCCTGGTCGGCTCGTCAATGATCATTATTTTGGGTTTCGTAAGGACGCACCTCGCCAACAACACTTTCTGCTGGTTCCCTCCGCTCAGTTTACGCACCAACTGCCTGGTATCCGGAGTTTTAATGGAAAGCCTCTCGACGATATCGTCCACCTTCGCCTTCTCTTTACGGCCGTCAATACCTCTCACGATGTTCAGACATTCGTTCAATATTGAAAGACTGATGTTGAACGTTACCGACATATCCAACATGAGGCCGAATTCCTTGCGACTTTCAGTGATATACACTATGCCGTTTTTCAAAGCGGTTTTCGGGCTTTTGATTTCAATCGGTTTGCCTTCTATATATGTTTCACCCGCTTTTTTAGGGTCAGCGCCTATTACGGCGCGCATCAATTCGGTCCGTCCGGATCCTACGAGCCCGTAAAATCCCAGGATTTCGCGCTTTCGCGCGCTGAAACTCACACCCTTCTCCAACGTTTCTAGACATAGATCCCTTACCCGCAAAGCCTCGTCGCCAAGCGTCACTTCGACGCGCGGATACTGTTCTGTAAGCTTCCGCGCGACCATCATCTGAACGATTTCGTCTTTACTGTGTTCCGCAACGACGCCGGTAAAAACATGTTTCCCATCGCGAAAAACGGTAAACGTGTCGCATATCCGCCGCAGTTCATCCAGCCTGTGCGAGATATAGATTATAGTTTTGCCTTCTTCCTTGAGGCGTTTTATCAACGAAAACAGTTTTTTAGTTTCACTGTCGGTCAAAACGTCCGTCGGTTCGTCCAAAATAATTAAGCTGGCGTCTATGGAAAGACATTTAACCATCTCGACCATTTGTTGTTCGGCGACGCTCAGCGCCGATATTTTAGTGCGTACGTCGAAATCGAGTTGAAAAGTTTCAAGCAGCCGCTCGGCGTTTTTATGCATCTCGGCCCACGCAATTTTTCCGCATGCGCCTGTCAGTTCGCGTCCTAAGAAAATATTCTCGGTGATGGAAAGTTCCGGGAAAAGATTCAATTCCTGATGCACGATTGAAATGCCTATTTCCTGAGCTTCTCTGGGCGACAGGTAATTTATGTCGCGGCCGGCAAAATGAAAATACCCGCTGCTTGCGGGATAAGCGCCGCTCAATATTTTGACGAGAGTGGATTTGCCGGCGCCGTTTTCCCCTAAAAAAGCGTGCACATCGCCCTTTTTGATTTTGATCGATATATCGTCCAGCGCTGGAACTCCGCTAAAGTTTTTGCATATTCCGAATGTCTCTAAAATATATGACGTTTCCACGTTTTCACCTGCCGTTTCAAGCGCTGGGATTTGACAGAACAAATCGTTATAGTCGCTCTAAAGCTCTCCGTTGAGCTGTTTCAAAGAATCATAAATCTTGACATACGTTTCATATTTTCTTTCATATTGACGTTTCAGAGAGGAGTCAGGCACGAAACGATCCTTGACTCGAACCATAGCGAGAGCTTCAGCAGGGGTTTTAAAAGCTCCTGCCGCGCACGCCGCTAAAATTGCGGCGCCAAGGCAGGCAGCTTCACGAACTTCCAAGGTTTCTACAGCGCGTCCGAAGATATCCGCTTTCAATTGCATCCACTTCGGACTTCTTGCTGCGCCGCCAACGCACCTGATTGTCTCTATTTTCACTTTAGCTTGTTCCAGACGTTCGAGATTTATTTTCATTTCGTAAGTCAGGGAGTCAAGCATGGCTTTTACGATGTCATGTCTTGTGGTATCCATAGACAGCCCCAGGATCGCTCCTTTCGATCGCAAGTCACACCATGGCGTTCCGCTGCCGTTGAAATGCGGAAGTACCATAACAGACGCGGGCATGTCAGGAGACTTGTCAATCATATATGCGTATGAACCGATCCCGTTTTTTCCCGTAACCTTGGCGTCATCTCCGCAAAAGTTATCGCGCAGCCATTGAAGCAAAATTCCTCCGGTGTGATTCAGCGCGAAAGTGAAAAATTGGTCCGGAATCACGTGGTACGTGCATGGATAATATCCTAAATACATATTTTCGTCCGTATGCTTTGTTTCGAAAACAGTAGATAAAGCTTCTGCCGTACCGTGAGAGTCGAGAGCCGCCCCCTCCTGCGCAATACCGGCGCCTAAAGCGGCGCAAGGCTGGTCGTGACCGCCGGCGACGATCAACGCGCCGGAGCGGACGCCTATCTCATCCGCTAAAGAAGCGCCGAGTTTCCCAATGACGCTTCCAGATTGGACCGGTTTGGACAAATAACTTTCCGGGATATTGACTTTTTCCAAAATTTTCCGATCCCATTTTTTCGTCTCCAGGTCGAGCGCCATTACGCGGCTCGCCATCGAAAGGTCGATGACGGACTCGTCCGCGCCCAGTTTCAGCAGAATAAAATCCGAATAGGTCGCGTACTTCCATATTTCGCCGGAAAGATCACGACGATTTTTTTGAAACCACATCATTTTCGTCAACGAATTAAGTGGGTGGGGGCGCATACCGGTTTTTTTGAAAAGATCGTAATCGCCCAAAACCTCGGCGCAACGATTCGCCTCAACGACAGTCCTGTAATCCATCCCTAGCAAAGCAGGGCATAACGCGACGCGGTTTTTATTTATAGGCATTACCGCGTCTCCCTGTGCCGACACACATATCGACGCTATATCTTCCCCGGCCATCGAAGACGCGTCTCTCATTGTTTTTTTCGCGCAGCGCCAGACCTGTTCGGCATCCTGTTCAGCCTGTTTTCCTTCGCCGAAAATGATTTCGTAACTTTCAAAACCATAGCCGATGTTTTTCCCGGATTCATCGAAAACGGCGGCTTTAACACCCGTAGTTCCGACGTCCAATCCCATAAATTTCATAATCAAATCATCTCCGTCAAAGTTTTCAACCACCGGGAACCTCGACTGTCACAGAAAATGACTCAAAAGACGGAAACTCGCGCTAAAAAATCTGCGTCACGACATCAATTGCTCCTGTATTCTGCGTAATTGAAGCAAAACTGAATTATTATCCAACTCTACCATATCATAAGTAATAACTTCGTCTTTCGGAACGTCTCGCAGGAGCTTCGCCCCCTTCGCCAATCCCACTGGCAACATATTGCCCCGCTTAGCGATTTCCGCCAGTTCAATACTTGCCCGGTAACAGTATTCGCCGATGGTGTCCAGTATTTGTCCTGCCTTGAGGTCCATTTTCGCTACCGTAATACATTCGCTCGTCAATTTTTTCATCGGGTGAGCCGTAGATTCACCGTAAATGACAGCTTGCGCTGCGGTTATCGGCGTTTCGATGGAACAAAGGTGATAAGGTCTGTATAAAAGGTAATTAGGCCCGTTGCCCATATCGCGCTGTACCAATCCGTCGATTATTCGTTTGTTGTCTGTCGTTACGACAACGAAAATTCCCGGCGCGATATTGCCTATGCCGAAATCCACAACTCCTTCTTTTTCGAGAATCCCGCCTTGTGATTTCAAACTGAAAACTTTCGATAGTTCGTCAACGTTACACCTTACGGCGTGCATACCTCTTACATCCGGAACCAAACCGGTCGCGTTGGAAACAGCCGCCATTTCTATCATAGTTTTCGAGCCATCCACGAATTCTATAAGCATACGCGCGTTCATATCTCGGGCTTCCGCTTTTTTCTTCCACTCTTCCATTCCAGGATGGGCATATATGTCGAGAGTGTTATTTTTGCCTTTGCCCGCCGCTACGATTTTGAAGCCAAGCGCTTTTGCGAAACGATAAATCTCAATTATCGAACCGGGCTCGTCTCCGGCAGTCAGCGAATAAACTATACCAGCCTGCTCGCACATTCTTCTGAGCAGGGGACCGATTGTCACGTCGCATTCGACATTCATCATTACGATATGTCGCTTATGGAAAACACACTCCAGCGCGGAACGCGCACCCATCTCCGGTGAACCGGTTGCGTCAATTACTACTTGAGTTTGTTTAGCGGCGATGGCGAGTTTATAGTTCGTTGTCGCAACTTTTTTTCCGCTTTCTATCGCTGATTCCGCTTCTGAAACGCAATCCGTAACGGTTATCTCGTTTTCGCCGTAACCCGCCTGTCGATATCCATCAATAACAGTGGCCGTATCCAAATCGACGACGATATTGCAAACGATGCCTTTCATTTCGCTGATTTGCGCTATTACATCTTTCCCCATCTGGCCGCAGCCAATGAGGCTGACCTGTATCGGCGTTCCTTTCTCTTCCAAAACCTCTAGTTTTTTGTCTATCTCGTACACGTAAAGCCCTTCTTTATATCGTATTTTTCCGGCAGGGCCGGATTGTCTTTCCACGGATCTATCAATACCTTAAGCGCTTTGCCCGTTTGAATCATTTCCATACCTTTTACGACATCGTCGAGAGAAACGACTTCGTTGATGTGCATGTCCGCATGAATAACGCCTGAATTCAGCGCGGAAAGAGCGTCAGAAAGCCCCGTTGCAGAGTACGAAAAAGAACCCGTCACTTCAATCTCGTTATAGTGTATAAGGTTTGAGTTTAACTGCGATATCTCCTTATCTTTCGGAACGCCGCCGTAAATTACTATCTTTCCTCGTTTGCGAACTATCCGTAGCGCCTGGTCCTGCACGACCACTGTCGGCAGGGCGAGAATGACGATATCGGCTCCGCGTCCGTCGGTCAGTTCAAGAATTCTCTTCGTAGCGGCATTGACGTCGAGATTATCTATTAAATAGTCGGGCCGGAAACGTTCCGCAAGTTTAATTTTATCTCTGGCGAGCATAATTATCTTTTTCGCGCCACGCGCCCTCGCGATCTCAAGATGAAGGCAGCCGACCGGCCCATCGCCTATTATCACCACGTCGTCTCCCAGAGAAACGTCGATTCTTTTCTGACACGCGATCACCGCCGCGCACGTTTCGGCGAAGGCAGCATGTTTATAAGTCATGCTTTCAGGTATCGGTTCCACGAAACCGCGGGTCATCACTTCGTCAGGCAACGCGATGAACTGCGCATAGCCGCCCGGGAAATGAGTTCCAAGCATTTTATGGTTTTCGCACAAGTTAACCAATCCGCGCTTGCAATACCAGCATTCCCCACAACTTACATCCGGAGCCATGGCCACGCGATCGCCGACTTTGAATCGCGTGATAGACGGGGAAACTTCGATTATTTTCCCCGCTATCTCGTGACCCATAATTTGATTTTTAACTCCGTCCTTTAAACCGTTATGATAATTTCTAACGTCTCCGCCGCAAATTCCGCAATAATGAACCTCTACCAAAATGCCTCCCTCCGGGCATTTTGGCTGAGGAACTTCTTCCACGCGAATATCTTCAATGTCCTTGAAAATCGCTGCTCTCATGCGGGCAGATTTCTCCTTTGCGTTTTCTAGTTTTTTACATGGGTTATCACAAAAGTTTTATTTCTTAGATATGAGATATAAAATTTTAATTAATAATAACTCAAGTTTAAAACATGTCAATAGTCAAAATACAACGCTTTAACTATTACTTATGCCGCTCTGATACTGTAATATAATTTGAAAAATTACATTTAATTTTAAAAATTATTTTTACTTTTTAACACTCAAGCCAAAATTAAATAATTTCCGTCCATTACCAAGGGCATTATGGCAAAAAAAGACTTATGCTGACAAAGAAGTAATTACTACTTCAATTTTACGAGTGCGGCCGGCCCGCTTGCAGAACGGTTTTGCGGCGCGGTCGAGGCAGACGATGCGCCGAAGGTTATACTGAGTGTTGTTCGGCACAGGGAGTTCATAGCTAATTTTTCGGGTTATGAGGACTACAGCTTGCTCGATGTGTATGAATAGCGGAGAAGGTTCTTTTGTGTCGTCATGCTCTGTCCGGCCGGGATTAACGAGACGTTTGTTTTCGACTGCCGGGACTGGAAGAGGGAGGTAATTTACAGGGACGCATATATCCCGCGAAAGGAAAAGCGGGAGGAATTACGCCGGGAGAGCATACTTGCCGCTGACGCCGTTAGGCTGGCAAAAGCGGCTTCAGACATACCCTTACTAAGGAAGCGGCATCTGATTCATTCTATACGGAACCCGGTGTTCAGCGCGGCATTGAAAATCCGCGACAATAAAGTTACTATTATCCCGTTGAAAGGCTCCAATAAATTCCGAGGTGGACGCATGAGACGCTTTCTTCTGACTCTGTTGTGCATCGCCGCGATCAGCGCGGCGGTATTTTACGTCGTCTCAGTGCCGCGCGGACGGACGGACATTCGCGCGGCCGAGGGAATCATTGATCTCCGCGGCGTGGATT
>JAISYN010000318.1 GCA_031269915.1 Synergistaceae bacterium | reverse complement strand
ACCTATGTTAAATCTCTTGATCCAAACGCATTCCTTTCACAGTTTCAGGAATTTTTACAGCTAAATTTATCTTACAAAGATATAATCCGATACAGAACGCATCAGGATTTGCTCTGCATACTCATGGCGATAGATCACATTACTGATGATGAAATGGCTGAGTTGGAAGTGATGCTAGAAAAATACCGAGAGATGATACCTACAGCCAGCAACGAGGAATTTGACCACATAGATTATACATTCCACTACAAGCTTTGTCTTGCCGGTCACAATGAGATTGAAAAACAGATTTTTCTGGAATGGGTGCAGCTTATATATATATCTATACGTGAAAATAACCGCATTCAAAACCATATAATGCAAAACAGGGAATGGTCTTATCTTCTACACCGGCGTCTTTTAGACGCCATTAGGAAAAAAGACCTGACTATGTGTATTGAACTATATAAGGAAATGTGCGCGCGAATTGCGCTTACTTTTCCTGAAACATCCGATAAATAAAATCCAGTTTCCTTGTGAATTTTATTCTCGCATCAGCGGCTTGATACATCTCTGCATATTTTATGCCAGCCAGAGACATCGTTTTCTCGCGAAAAACAAGTTTTGTAGTAAGGGTCAAATAGCACGTCACCAGTAAAAAAGCAGGGAAAATGAAATAGCAAAAATCTATATAAGAGAATAGAATATAGTGAGAAATATAAATATTGGTACAGAAAATTATAAGCCCCCTACAGGCACATATCAGCTATAAAATTTGCCCACCAGTCGTCCCACCCGGAGACAAAAGATTCGTCGATGGAGGATATTATCACATCCGCGTCGAAAACATCTTCCTCCAGGCCGGGAAGAAGCTCAATACAGTTGTATTCGGTCATCCGTTCACGTTCGGACAGACCAAGCAACGCCATGAGCACTCCTCCTCACATAGGGCATAAATTCAACGGTATTATATTATAGAATGCGCATTTATTCCACTGCGTAGTTGGGCGCTTCTTTCGTCACGACCACGTCGTGGGGATGGCTCTCCTTCATGGACGCCGGGGTCACTTCGATAAAGCGCGTATTATCGTGAAGGCTGCGTATGTCGGGCGCTCCGACATAGCCCATCCCGGAGCGGATGCCTCCCATCATTTGGAATACGATTCCGGAGAGCGCGCCTTTGTGAGGAACAAGACCCTCTATGCCTTCCGGAACCAGCTTGTCCTCGTTTGTTCCCTCCTGAAAATACCTGTCTTTGCTGATTCCGTCCTTCATGGCCCCCAGAGAGCCCATGCCTCGGTAGCTTTTGAACGACCTTCCACGATATATAACGGCTTCCCCAGGGCTTTCCTCCGTTCCGGCGAAAAGCGAGCCTATCATGACACTGTCGGCCCCCGCCGCGAGCGCTTTCACAATATCTCCGGAGTATCTTATCCCGCCGTCAGCGATCAGCATGCAATTCCTCTCGTGAATGACGGGAGCAACGTTCATTATGGCCGCGACCTGAGGCACTCCTATTCCGGCGATTATTCTGGTGGTACAGATGGAACCGGGCCCTATTCCCACTTTCACAGCGTCCACTCCGGCGTCCATCAGAGCTATGGCCGCTTCTTTGGTCGCTATATTGCCCCCGGCAAGTTGAACATCGGGAAATTTTTTGCGGACCGCCCTTATAGTGTCCAGGACGGATTTCGAATGGCCGTGAGCTGTATCGACTACGATTACGTCCACATCGGCCGCGACCAGGGCCTCGGCGCGCTCCATGCAGTCCGAGCCTGTTCCTATCGCGGCGCCTACGCGCAGTCTCCCCTTGGAATCCTTTGTGGCGTCGGGAAAATCTTTGGCTTTCTGTATGTCCTTGATCGTTATGAGACCCCTGAGCCTTCCTTCGGAGTCTACGATGGGAAGCTTTTCGACTTTGCGGGTGCTCAGTATGTTTTTCGCGCTGGCGAGATCGGTGCCTATCGGGGCCGTGACGATATTTCTTTTTGTCATGACGTTATCGATCGGCTGTTCGTAATCGGTCACGAAACGTAGGTCTCTGTTTGTAATTATGCCTACCAGCCGCATGTCATTATCGACTATCGGCACGCCGGAAATATGGTAGTGAGCCATAAGGTCTATCGCGCCCCGCACTTTGTCTCCGGGATAGAGATAAAACGGGTCGACTATAACCCCGCTTTCGGAGCGCTTTACTTTGTCGGCCTCCGCAATTTGCCGTTCTATGGACATATTGCGGTGAAGAATGCCTATCCCTCCCTCGCGTGCGAGTGCTATAGCGAGCCTCGCCTCCGTGACGGTATCCATGGCCGCGCTGCAAATCGGAGCATGCAGCGAAATCCCCCCCGTAAGGTAAGACGTTGTGTCCACCTGTGCGGGCAGCACCTCGCTGTACCCCGGTACAAGAAGCACATCGTAGAAAGTGAAGCCTTTGTAGTCCTCGAATTTATTCAAAGTTCTCCCTCCTGAAACAAAAACATTATGAAATTTCTCTTTTAAGATAATATCCGAAACGTTTTAAGGACTGTTCTCTTCCAACACAGGACAGTATAATGGCGATAGGCGCTCCCCTCGAGGAACCTGTCAAAAGTATCCTGACCGGATGAAAGAGGTCCCTTGCCTTGAGACCTTTCTCGCGGGCGAATTCTTTCATCACTTCCTTTATTTTTAACGCTCTCCATTCGTCATTTGCAATAGCGGCTAAAGAGTCGTTCAAAGCCGCGAACCACGGAGGAATGCCGGCGCCGAAAACCTGACGGTTCCACGACAATTCACTCCTTACGCTGAAAGCGAGTTCTCTCTGTGTCGCGGACGAGTCGAGCAGTTCCCTGATCAGAGAGATCTTCTCGTCATCCGGTATGAGCCCGTTGGAAGCGGGATCGAAAGAATCACGGCACCAATCGAGCAATTCTTTGTCAGTGACATTCGACATGAAAATTTTCCCGAAATGTGTCATCCTGTCTTCGTCATGCACCGGAGAAAACTTCGCCACGGAAGCAATGTCGAACATCCGGGCGAGTTCGTCCATTGAAACGATTCGGTCCGTCGGAGCTTCCGACCAGCTCAGCGAAGAGAGGTACGAAACGATTGCTTCGGGGCTCCATCCATCCTTTCGATATTGACTTATGGAGATTGCGCCGCTCCGTTTGCTGAGTTTATGCCGGTCGCGATCTAAAATCATCGGTATGTGAATCCATTCCGGAACATTCCACCGCATTGCCCTGTAAATCATCTCCTGCTTGGGTACGTTCGACAGGTGTTCCTCTCCGCGAATCACATGCGTTATGTGATAGTCGTGGTCGTCGGCTACCACCGCCAAAAGATATGTGGCGGATCCGTCGCTCCTCGCGAGTGAAAAATCTTCTATCGCGTCTGTCGGAACCGATATTTCGCCCCTCAGCTTGTCCCTGTAGGTGAAAATACGGCCGCTCGCGACTTTGAAGCGCCAGCAATGTATCTCTCCCGAGGATAATCTGCTGTCCCTTTCGTCATCGGACATATACCTGCACCTGTGAATGCCGTCCGTAATATGGGCTCCGTTCTCCGAACAGAAACAGGGGTAAACCGATCCCGCTTTTATCATCCTATCCAAAATTTCCGTGTGCCGCGCGATCCTTGATGTCTGTCGGATTGGCTCTTCGTCCGGGGTTATACCGAGCCACCGCAGATCTTCGGATATAGCGGACTCATATTGGGTTGACGAACGGGCTTTATCTGTATCCTCAAAACGAAGCAGAAAAGTTCCTCCGTTGTGTTTCGCCCAAAGGTAGTTGAACAACGCGGTTCGAGCCCCTCCGATATGCAGAGAGCCGGTAGGCGAAGGCGCGAACCTAGTGATACATATCATGGCGTTCAACCACAGCCACCGCGAAACATTCCATGCACTCTGCGCGCCCCGCGCTCCCTACATGTTCCCCGGATTTTACCTTAACGCTCAGTTCCGCGTACGGGAAAACGCTTTTAAGCAATTTCATCAAACTATTTGTAATCACCGCTACCTTATCGCCTATTCTCGGTACCTGCGCGACTAAAGTGACATCGATATTTCCCACGCTCCAATTTTTTCCGGCAATTATGCTCAGCACAGACTTCAGGAGCGCCATACTGTCGGCATCCTTGTAACGTTCGTCCGAAGCCGGAAACAGAGCGCCGATATCCCCCTCTCCGGAAGCGCCGAGCAAAGCGTCTGCGATGGCGTGACAAATTATGTCCGCGTCGGAATGTCCCAAAAGGCCCAGCTCAGAACGAAGCTCGATCCCTCCCAGTATCAGCTTTCTTCCGGGAACCAGCTCATGAATGTCGTATCCCATGCCGATTTTGACAGTTTTTCCCGCTTCCACCAGAGCTTTGGCCATGATCCAGTCGAATTCCGTCGTCACTTTAAAATTTCTCTCGCTTCCGGGAACACAGATAATTTTACGTCCGGAATCAAGCCAGAGCGACGCTTCGTCAGTAGCGCCAGATATGGAATCCATGATATCAAGAAGCGTAGTCCTTTTGAATGCCTGGGGCGTCTGTGTTCGAAAAATTTTGTCCCTGGGAAGTATTTTTATCTCTTCTGCTATCATTTTCAAGGAATCGACGGATTGAAGCACGGGTATCGCCCCTGTCTCGTCCGACACGGCATCTATCAGCGTTTCACATATCTCCGGCGAGAGAAACGGTCGCGCCGCGTCGTGAACCATCACATATTCGCCATCCGCTGCCAAAAGACCATTTCGAACAGATTCCGTTCTGGTATTTCCTCCATTTACATATTTCGTCGGAATGCCGGCGTCATTTTTCGTGCGAACGGCTTCACAATCGCGAGGAAATACCGCTATCATCTCGTTACACAGTCCCAGTTCAAAAAGTTTTTCGGCAGTGAGAGCGCTCCATTTCCACATCGGTTCAGGGCCCAGACGCCTGAACTGTTTGGGAATTCCGCCGATGCGGTTCCCTGAACCGGCGGCTGCAAGCACGAATGACCACGTGTGCGAGTCGAGTCCGCTCATCGCCTTATTTTACCGAACACCATTCTTCCGGCGGACGTTTGCAGCATCGATGTTATGACCACGTCGGACGTGGTTCCTATATAATCCTCCCCGTCCTCAACGACGAGCATCGTGCCGTCTTCCAGATATCCCACTCCCTGTCCGTGCTCCTTACCTTGTCTGATTATGTCGATTTTGACCAGGTCTCCCGGCAGAAATTGCGGTTTGAGAGCATTGGCGAGATCGTTGACATTCAAAACCTTAACGCCTTCGATGCGCGCAATCTGGTTCAAATTATAATCTGTGGTCACTATTTTGGCGCCCATTTTCTTGCAAAGCTCTATCAAAGCCTCGTCTACCTTGTCGCGTTTGAGTTCTTTCATGCTGATGTCAATTATATTGACGACCATGGTTTTTATTTTTTGCAGCTCCGAAACCACAGTCAAACCCTTTCTGCCGCGCGAGCGCCGCGCCGGATCCGAAGAATCGGCGACGCCCTGAAGTTCTGTAAGAACAAAACGCGGCAGATCGAGAATCCCTTCTAGAAACCCTGTGTTAGCGATATCCAGAATACGTCCGTCTATAAGCGCGCTCGTGTCGAGAACTTTCTCTCCCGCCTCCGGATGTTCCAGCAGGGCGGGATAGTCTCCGATATCGGGGTGCAGCGAGCTTGTTACGGGGTTTTCCCTGCTCCGCCTGTGGGTAATCCTGTTACCTTTTCCCACAATGTTCAATATCATCCCAAAAATATCGTCCCTCCGTTTGAGAAACGCCCTCATCCCAACGAACGCGAAAAAAACGTTAAGGGCGATGGTTATATAAAAACCAACTCCGGGTATGTCGATGAAGATAAACGGTATGGCAACGAGGTTCGCAAGAAGCAGGCTCACCATAAGTCCGCAGACAGCGACCACTATGTCCGGCACGGACACGTTTTGGAGCATATTTTCGAAGATTTGTCCCGTTTTTTTCAGAGCCCACCATACAAAATGTGTAATGATGAAACCGCAGAGAGCAAAAAACAGTACGGACAGTATGGAAAAAGCCACCGAGATGTTGTCGCGCGTAAGGTTTTTCAGCCAAGCCAATTTTAGCTCCAAAATGAATTGAGCTATCTGGTACCCTATTATACCGAACACAATCGTCATAATAATTCTAAGCGCCATTTTCATGATGCCGTTGATTCAGCTTTCATTCACAGTAATCTCTCATTCCTTTCTAAAAGTCAGAAATGCTCGAATCCGTCAATCCTCCTCTCTTTCCATCTCCCTTCTCGACGCGAGAGCGACGTGCAAAGTAGCTCTGTCGGCATATCCTATACTGCCGCCGACGGGGAGGCCGTATGACAGGCGTGAAATTCTGACGCCTGTCTCCTCCAGCGCTTCCTGGACGTTAAAAGCTGTCAGATCCCCTTCTATGCGAGGATCCATCGCCAGAATTATCTCGTTTACCGAAAGCTTATGAATACGCTTTTTCAGAAGGTCGAGGCTCGCCTTGGGTATTTCCTCGTCGTCCAGCGGGGAACATCTGCCGCCGAGAACGTGATATAAGCCGTTATAGACTCCGGACTGCTCCATGGCTACGCAATCTTCCTGCGTCTCGACCACGCAAATTTTACTTCTGTCTCTGGAATTGTCGGAACATATAAAGCATACGTCATCGGTTGTTATCGCTCCGCACTCCTCGCAGGCCCTGACTTGATCGACCACGTCCGCTATCGCGCGCGCCATGGCGTGCGCCCATCCCGACTCCTGGCTAAGCATGAAAAAAACCATACGGCGGGCTGTTTTTTCCCCCACTCCGGGGAATTTACCCCACAAATTTATGAGACGTTCGAGCGGACCCGGAAGATTCAATCAAAAAAACCCTGGTATATTCATTCCGCCGGTGAGGCCGCCAAGCCTTTTCTCCGCGAGTTCCCTCGAAAGCCGTATGGATTCCTTCACTGCCGACAAGACCAGATCTTCGAGCATCTCCGCGTCGTCCGGATCGATCACTTCTTTGGAAATGGATATGGAAATAACGTCGCCCTGTCCGTTCGCCTTCGCCACTACCATGCCGCCGCCGCTCGAACCTTCGACCGTCTCATTGGTAAGCGCTTCCTGAGCCAGAGTCATCTGCGCCTGCATTTTTTGAACCTGCTTCAACATCTTATCCATCTTCATAGCGATGCCCTCTTTCCGAAAAATAATTTAAGGCTGATTTAGCGTCAGAAGCTTGGATTCCCAAACTGCCAAATTTCGTTTTGGCAATTCAACCAGCGCTTCTTTAACGCAACCCAAAATTAAACGTGAGGTCTCCAAAAATCAAGTCTGATCTTCTTCAACAGAACCAGTACGACAAAAATAGGAAGTTTCAAAACGCGTCTCCAGCGCGCAGGTTCAAGAATCGTCCTGTAAAGCCATTCCAAATGGAGTTTTCTCCATGACACAGGCGCTCTTTGAAGCCTTCCGGACATCACGTCGAAACTGCCGCCTACCCCTATCCCCACGATACCGCCCAGGCGTTTCATATTGTCCGACAGCCAGTACTCCTGTTTAGGCACTCCGAGAGCGACTAAAAGTATTTGGGCGCCGGTTTCACGGATATCTCCGCATATGCTTTCATTTTCCTCACGGCGGAAATATCCGCTTCGCGTCCCCTTCACTATAAGGCCCGGATATTTTTCGCACATACGTTCCGCGGCCTTGCGGGCCACGCCCGGGCGTCCCCCGAAAAAATAAAACGACCAACCGTGCCCGGACGCGATCCGACACAGATTATCAACAAAATCTATCCCAGGAATCTGCTCCTGAATCTTGAAACCCAAAAACCTCAGCGCCCATACCAAACCCGTCCCGTCCGGCAGGACAAGACCGGCTTTCGAGACTATGGCTCCGTATTTTTTATCGTATCTGCTTCTGAGCGCCGCCAGAGCATCGGGAGTGACTATCATCTGAGGCAGATCTCCGTACGATATCCATCCCACCACCCTTCCGAGCGCATAGTCGAGCGAAAAATTATCCACGGTTACGCCCCACAGCGACGGGTGCTTTGGAGATATCGTTTCGTCGTCTTTCGTTCCGGACGACGAAACGTAAAACCCGAGGGACACCAAGACTATAACGTAGACGAGCGACAGCGGATCGAGCGCTTTCATCTGGAGAAGCGCCATTGATCCGCCGCAGACTCCGCAGACGGTTGTAACCAGGAACACCGCCGCCGGATGATCCATTCCTCCCCTCACCAGTTTCCTGTAAAGTATCATGTTTCCGAGCGGTTTGGGAGAGAAGGCAGCCGACAGAATGCTGAGCGACGTTTCCACTATAGGTATGGCCAAAAGGCCGAGAGGAAGTATCATCACGGTCGCGAACGCGACTCCTTTGCTGGCTCCCAGCATCGACGTTCCGGCAAGCAGAGTCCCCCACATTGCTGAAAGCGGCGAACCCAGTCTGCGATATACGTTCACGTGCCTTGTCCAGAATACGGCTATGAGCGCTACTCCGCACACTGACATCATCAATGCGTCCGACGGTCCTCTGCTGGACATCGCCGTCACTATGACCATCAGCACCCAACTTACGAGTATCAGCCCGCCGCCCATACCGGGTATTTCATCGAGTTCCTGGAAAAGTATCGGGAAAAAACCCATCCACAGAGTGCTCAAAACTAATATGGTAGTGGCGCCCGACAGGTACAAAAATTCACCGTCCGGCCGCCCGATGAACGTAATGCGGGGACCCAGCGCCGCGACGCCGAACCCTATGGCGAGATAACAGAAACGCAAATCCCAATTCTTGACGACTTTCTGGCAAAAACCCACAAGCCCCGCTATGACGCCGGCGGTTATCACAAGCTTCATCGGGCTGCTTTGCGTCCATATGCCGCAAATAGCCCATGAGGCAATCAAACTTATATCCCTCAGATAATAGTATTGATCCCTCTCGAGATCTCGTTTGAAAAATTTTTGTGTGAAAAAACAAGCCACAACCACTGAAGCAATGACCAGCGCGGTTTTCAGAAACCATGTGTCCAGCCTCGAAAAGAGGAATACGCTCATACGGCCGTTACGCGCCGTGCCGCGCGCCCACGCTCTCCATTCCGCCCACTAAGGGTCTCAAAGCTTCGGGAACCGTTATACTTCCGTCGGCTTGCTGATAATTCTCCATAATCGCAATGAGACATCTTCCAACGGCGACTCCTGAGCCGTTCAGCGTATGCACAAAACGCATTCGCCCGTCTTTAGCGCGGTAACGCGTCCCCATCCTTCTCGCCTGAAATTCCTCGCAGTTGCTGCACGAGCTGATTTCCCTGTAACACTTCTGAGAAGGCAGCCATACCTCGATGTCGTATGTCTTGCAGGAAGCGTTTCCTATGTCCCCGCTGGAGAGAACCACAACTCTGTAGGGCAGGCCGAGAATTTGCAGCACATCCTCCGCGGCTCCGAGAAGCAGGTCGAGTTCCTCATAACTCGTCTCCGGAGTACATAGTTTTACAAGTTCTACTTTATCAAACTGATGCTGGCGCAGCATTCCTCGCATATCCCTGCCGTAAGTCCCGGCCTCTCTTCTGAAACAAGGGGTGTACGCCGTATAGTAGCGCGGCAGTTCGCTTTCCTGAAGTATCTCGCCGTAATGAAGATTTGTAAGAGGAACTTCGGCCGTGGGTATGAGCCACAGGTCGTCATTGGCGCATTTATACTGATCTTCGGCGAATTTTGGGAGCTGTCCCGTTCCCTCCATCGTGGAAGAATTTACGAGAATGGGAGGCATTATTTCCGTGTATCCGTGTTTTGTCGTGTGGAGTTCAAGCATGAAATTAATAAGCCCGCGTTCGAGCCGCGCGCCTTCCTTTTTGAGCACGGTAAACCTGCTTTCGGCCATCCTGGCCCCTGTTTCGAAATCCATTATGCCGAGCGCCTCTCCTAATTCCCAATGAGGTTTTGGCTCGAAATCAAAAATTTTCGGAACTCCCCACTTTTTTACCTCGGTGTTGCCGCTTTCGTCAAGGCCTATGGGTACGCTTTCGTGAAGCCTGTTTGGCATCAGGAGAATCTGGGAGCGGAATTTTTCTTCGATTTCTGAGAGCGCGGCGTCCAGTTCCTTTATACGCTCTCCATCTTCTCTCATTTTTTCCATGAGACGCGACGCGTCTCCGCCGCTTTTTTTTATCTCCCCTACTTTGCGTGAACCTTCATTGCGCATGGACTTGAGTTCCTCTACACGAACGAGAGCCTCCCTTCGACGCGCCTCCAGAGCCAGAAGAGCATCCAGATCGAAAGCGTGATTTCGTGATTTCAACAGTTCCCTGACCGTGTCGGAGTTTTCTCGAATCCATTTTGGATCAAGCATCAGTTGCTCTCTCCTTTTGTTGTTTTACGGGCCTGAGAAAGGAGGTTCGCCATTTCCAACGCCGCAATCGCGGCATCGACCCCCTTGTTTCCGGATTTGCTCCCCGCCCGAACAAGCGCCTGTTCGAGATTGGAGCACGTCAGCACCCCAAATCCCACCGGTATCCTCTGTTCCATCGAAACCTGCGCGATGCCTTTGGATGTCTCCGCGCAGACATAGTCGAAGTGAGGCGTATCGCCCTGTATGACCGCTCCGAGCGCTACTATGGCCTCGTATTTTCCGGACAGGGCGAGTTCCTTAACTATGAGTGGAAGTTCCCAAGCCCCCGGAACCCAATATACCTCGATATCCTGATGGCGGACATCGTGCCTTGTGAGCGCGTCAACCGCACCGTCCAGGAGACGGCCCGTAATCAGCTCGTTGAAGCGTGACACCGCTATGGCAAACCGCAGACCGGAACCTATGAGAGAACCCTGTATCGTCTTCATGTCAAACCTCCGTCGTATTCGTTAAAATTAATTATATATGCAGGACATGACCCATCTTACAGCATTTAGTCCGCAGATATTTTTCATTGTGCTCGTTGGGAGGAAATTCAAGAGGCACCCTCTCCGTAATTTCGAGTCCGTATCCTTCCAGTCCTATCATCTTTCTCGGGTTGTTCGTAATGAGCCTTATCCTCCTTATTCCAAGCTCAACCAATATTTGCGCCCCGACTCCGTAGTCCCTGAGATCGGCCGGAAAGCCGAGCGCTATGTTCGCGTCCTGCGTATCCAACCCCTGCTCCTGCAATTTATATGCCTTCAGCTTGGCCAGAAGACCTATGCCCCTGCCTTCCTGTCTAAGGTACAACAGAACGCCGGAGCCCTCTTTTTCGATCATACGCATTGAACTATGAAGCTGTTGTCCGCAGTCACATCGGAGCGATCCGAACGTGTCTCCCGTGAGGCACTCGGAGTGCACGCGCACCAAAACGCTGTCCTGCGAACCGACGTCGCCCTTTACAAACGCCAAGTGCACAACGTCGTCCTCGTCGCCGGCGTATCTGTAGGCATGGACGTCAAAGCTCCCGTAATCTGTGGGAAGTTTTACCGACACTTCTCTTTTGACGAGTTTTTCACGTCCAAGCCTGTATTTTATCAAATCCGCGACCGAGATTATCTTGAGTCCGTGTTTTGCGGCGAATTCCACTAATTGAGGCAGCCGCGCCATTGTTCCGTCGTCATTCAATATCTCGCATATCGCTCCAACGCCGTTCAAGCCGGCAAGCCTCGTCAGATCGACCGCCGCCTCGGTATGTCCGGAACGCTTCAGTACGCCTCCGGGGCGCGCTATTAAAGGGAAAATATGTCCAGGGCGTCTGAAATCGCCGGGGGCCGCGGATGAATCAGCCAGCTTACGTACCGTGACAGCCCTTTCTTCCGCGGAAATGCCGGTCGTGGTCTCCTGACGCGCGTCGACCGATACGGTAAAAGCCGTGCCGTGCATATCGGTATTGCGCTCCACCATCAAACCGAGCCCGAGACGTTCGGCCGTTTCGGGAGAAAGAGGCGCGCAAACCAGACCGCGCGCGTGCTTTACAAAAAAATTCATTCGCTCCGCGGTGCACATTTCAGCCGCGATTATCATATCGCCCTCGTTTTCGCGGTCGGCGTCGTCCACAACTATAATTATTTTACCGGAAGCTATGTCCTGAATGGCCTCCTGAATCGTATTCAAAAGTATTTTTTCTCCATCGTTTCCCATTTTGCGCTCTCCTTCGATTACCACCCGTATTCAGAAAGCTTGCCCCACGTAATGCACTGAGATGAGGCGTTCGGAAGGTTTTTTTCGGACAATCGCGCGACATAGCGCGCAATGACGTCAATTTCGATATTCACCGTGTCCCCGGCTCGGGCGAGACCCATTGTAGTCTCTTTCAGCGTGGTCGGTATCAAACCGACTGAAAATTCTTCGTCTGTCGAATCGACGACGGTGAGGCTCACTCCATCCACAGCGATCGATCCTTTCGGGGCAATCCCCCATGAAATACTCTTCGATGCCGATATCCATATTTTACGCGATTTTCCGTATATCTCGACCCGCAGAACAGGAGACGTTTCGTCGACGTGAGCCAGCACGATGTGTCCGTCGAACCTGTCTCCCGCTTTCAACGCGCGTTCCAGGTTCACCCGGCCGCCCGGTTTCAAGGAGCCAAGACGGGTTACGCGCAAAGTTTCTTCCATCATCTGCGCGCAAAAAACCGTGCCATCCGTGCCCACGGCGGTGAGACAGGCTCCGGACACGGCGATGGATTCGCCCGGAGCGATTTTCGAAGCTATGGACGGCGCTCGTATCGCTATTTCGGAGACGCCATCCGATACGCCCGATGTCGAAACGACCTCGCCTATACATTCTATAAGGCCCGTGAACATGCGGGAACCCCCTTTATCAGAAAATCCTCTCCTGTTCTCCTGTATCTGATATCTTTCAGGCGTATGGTCTCGTCCATCAGATCGAACGACAAACCCTCAAACGCGCCTATGCCGTCTCCCATAACCCTGGGGGAGACGAACAGTGAAAACTCGTCAGCCGCTCCCGCCTTTAAAAACGACGAAACAAGCCCCGCTCCGCCTTCCACCAACAGACGGCTCACTCCGATAGAAGCGAATTCCCGCAGGATATCGCCAGGGGGAATATGTCCTTCGGCATCTGTTTTCATTTTGATGATCTCTGTCTCGCGGGATAAAAGAGAGGAAAATTTTTTTTCATCGGGAGACGGGCCGGAAAAAATCACGCAGCCTCCGTGCAAAATACGCGCCTCCGGAGGGATTCTGAGATCTTTATCCACTACCGATTTCAGCGGGGAACGGCCGTCCGTATCCCTCACCGAAAGCGCTGGATCGTCTTTCTGAACCGTTCCGATTCCGACCAGAACCGCGTCGTTTTCAGCCCTCGCCAAATGCGCCAGCCTCCTCGCCGCCTCTCCGGTGATCCACTTGCTCTCCCCGTTCGCAAGCGCGATATCCCCGTCCAAAGACAGGGCCGTCTTTACCGTTACCCACGGACGTCCTTCCGTCACTCTCTTGACGAACCCTCTGTTTATCCAACGGCACTCGTTTTCAAGCACCCCTGGAATTACTTCTATCCCAGCCGATAAAAGCGCGGATATCCCTCTTCCCGATACCCTGGGGTCAGGATCGGACATGCCTGTGACCACTCTCGAAATACCGGCCTTTATCAGCGCGTCACAGCATGGAGGCGTGTGCCCCGTATGACAGCACGGCTCGAGCGTGACATACGCCGTCATTCCCGCTACCGGACCGCCCGCGTTGTCGAGCGCGTTCGTTTCGGCGTGAGCGCCTCCATACTTTTTGTGATACCCGCATGAAACGACTCTGCCTCCGCGTGAGCCGTAATCGACTATGACACAGCCAACACGAGGATTCGGGCTCACTCGCCCTGTTCCTCTCAGCGCCATCGACAGAGCCATTCTCATATAGTATTCGTGCATCTTCACATTTGACAACGCCGCCAAAAAATTCAACTCCCCTGACGCTATTGCTGCGGCTCCGACATATCGAGCGCTTTTACAATACGCCCAGCGAGTATCGGACCCACTTCAGGCACCAACGCAATCTCTTCCTCCGACAGGCGGGCTATCGCCTTAATGCTGCCAAATCTGGACAAAAGCTGCGCAACTCTATTTTTACCCATTCCCGGAATATCTTCAAGAGCGCTCTTCGAAAATTTTTTGTTCCTGGCCGCTCTGTGTGACGTTATCGCAAACCTGTGAGCCTCGTCTCGGACTCTTTGGAGCAATTTCAACCCAGGATCGTCGAGTCCCAGTCTGAGCGATTCATTCTGTCCGGGGACAAAAATTTCCTCATTTCTCTTGGCGAGAGCGACTGCGGGTATGTTCACCAGTCCCAGCGAGTCGAGCGCCGCAATCGCAAAGTCGAGCTGAACGGGGCCGCCGTCGATCATTATGAGCTGCGGCATCGGTTCCTGAGATTGGATACAACGTTTATATCTGCGGGTGAGAGTTTCCTCCAAGGACCTGAAATCGTCTATTCCCTCAACAGTCTTTATATTAAAGCGCCGGTAAAGCGAATTATTCGCTATCCCCTGCTCGAAAACCACCACCACCCCCACGGTGTTTTCTCCGGAGGTATGCGATATATCGAATCCATCGATCCGCCACGGAAGAGTTTGGAGACGGAGCGTTTCCTGAAGTCTTTTCAGCGGTATCCAATCGTTTATGTTCTCGTCCGCCATGGCCGGAGTTGAAAGGCGCTGCCTATTGACCCGCCATATAGCCCTTATGGTATCTCTGAGATGGGCAGCCTCCTCGAACTCCATTTTGGACGCCGCTGCGTCCATCCTCTTATGGAGGCGGTTCGCGAGGTCCGCTCCCTTGCCGTGAAGAAGCAGCGCCAAATCCGCTACTCTTTCCCTGTACCTCGCCTCCCCGCACATGCCGGCGCATGGAGCGAGACAGAGACCGAGCGTGTGTCTCATACAGGGGCGCTCCCGGTAAATTTTGCCGGAGGCTAGCGGAAGGGAACATGTTCGAAGCGGGAAATACCTTTCGCTTATGCGCATGAGCCCCCGCAAATTTCCGGCGTGGACGAACGGCCCTATATAAACGGCGCCATCTGTCTGTTTGTGACGCGTCACAACAGTCCTGGGAAAATCCTCGTTCGTTATTTTTATGAACGGATAACGCTCCCCCATTTTGAGTTCAACGTTAAAGAAAGGCTGATACAGCTTTATCAGCCTCGATTCGAGGATCATGGCCTCAGCCTCGTTTTCCGTCCTTATGGTGGATATATCGGCGATATCGGATACGAGCCTGGCTAGACGCGGAGAAGCGAACCGGGCGTGATTGAAATACGAGGACACCCTTTTTTTCAGTGATTTCGCCTTACCTATATAAATGGCCTTCCCATCTTTGCCGTGCATTATATAAACGCCCGGTTTATCGGGAAAACGATTTGTCGCTTTAAGTAAATCGTCTCTGTTCATAAGCTTATGTCAAAGCCGTCCTCGCCGCGGTATTGTCCGCAATAAAGTACATATATTGCAGTATAGCACCAAGGTTGATTATAGTATAAGATAATACATTGAGATTATCAAATACATCAGGAGGTGCAACCCTGCTTGAATATGCATCTGCATAACGACTTGTCCGGCCTCAAGGAGCCGTTCGAGCCGCAAAAACCCGGGCAAATCACTTTTTATACGTGCGGTCCTACGGTATATGATTTTTTCCACATAGGAAACGCGAGACCGTTCATAGTTTTCGACGTACTGAGGAGATATTTCGAGTCCAAGGGGCTCGAGGTCGTCTTCATCCAAAATTTCACGGATATAGACGACAAAATGATACAAAAAGCCGAACTATTTGACGTGCCAGTTCGGGATCTGGCCGAAAAATTCATTGCGGCTTATTATGAGGACGCCGACGCGCTCGGAATAAAAAGGGCGACTTTCAATCCGAGAGCGACCGAAGAGATAACGTCGATCATAAAAATGATAGAGCGCCTGATAGAACGGGGCCACGCGTATACCGCGGGCGGGGACGTCTACTTCGAGGTCGAGACGTTTCCGCAATACGGGAAACTCTCGAAACAGAGTTTGGATGATTTACGCTCGGGCGCGAGAGTCGATGTCGACGAACGCAAGCGGCAGCCGCTTGATTTCGCGCTCTGGAAAGCTCAAAAAACAGGAGAACCGGCGTGGGACAGCCCATGGGGGCCAGGCCGTCCCGGATGGCACATCGAGTGCAGCGCTATGGCGCATCACCACCTGGGCGATACCATAGACATTCACGGAGGCGGAAGCGACCTCATGTTTCCGCACCACGAAAACGAAATAGCCCAGAGCGAGGCGGCGAGCGGCAAACCCTTCGCGCGCTTCTGGATACATAACGGTTATCTGATGATAGATCAGGAAAAAATGTCGAAATCTCTGGGCAATTTTTTTACCGTGAGAGAAGTGCTGGAAAAATATCCGGCCATGGCTGTCAGGCTTTTCATGCTGTCGGCACATTACCGTTCCCCCATCAATTTTTCACAGGATACTCTCAGCCAGGCGAACAACGCCCTAGCGAGGCTCCGCAACGGATGGGCCGAGATAGCGTTCGCGCTCGAGACCCGTCCCTGCGACGTCGTTCCGTGCGAGACAGACGGGGAACTTCGCAAAGCCGTAAAGGACGCGCGCGCGCTTTTCGACGAATGCATGCAGGACGACTTCAACACAGCCGGAGCCATAGGAGCCGTGTTCGACCTAATCCACGCTACAAATGTCTCGCTGGGCCGCACTGGCGGAATAGATTACGACACTGTCGAGGATGCCGCGAACTTCCTTCGCACGGTGGACGGGATCATGGGAATAATAGGAGCGGCGGATACCGGAAAAAGCGGCGATGACGCGCGGATAAAAGCTCTCATCGCCGAGAGGGACAAGGCGAGGAAAAACAAAGATTTCGCGCGTTCGGACGAGATACGTAAAGCGCTCGCGGAACAGGGCATAATTCTCGAGGACACGCCGCAGGGTACCAGATTGAAAATGTGAGAAGGGCCGGGCGGATTGCCCGGCCCTTCTTTTTCGCGATCAACGGGCTGTTAGAGCTTCGCCATTCAGGTCCTTAATTTCAAATTATCAACGCTTTCCAAGCGGCATAATGCATAAGAGGGCTGTCGTCGAGATAGTATAACGCTCGCTGATTTCAAACGCGTCAGCGGCGAGATACACGTTTTGCTAACAGATCTCGCAGACAGGGCGAAAAGACTTTTTCAAGTTCGCCGATTTCCCCAGACGCCGCGGAGTTTCCATCTTTGAACAGTATGAAACCGCTTTTTGTGCCGGCTATTCCTATATCGGCGGCGGCGGCCTCTCTTGGGCCGTTGACCTCGCACCCCATTACCGCAATAGTGACTCCGTCCGGCATATCGACCGGCAGTATGGCCTTCACCCGTTCACAGAGCGCTCCGACGTCGACCCGTCTCCTGCCGCAACCGGGGCATGATATCATGTTCACGCCCCGCTTCCGCAATTCGAGGGAACGAAGAACCGCATACGCGACTCTAACCTCGGACACGGAATCGCCGGTCAGGCTGACCCTCACGCTGTCGCCGATTCCCTGAGACAGAAGAACGGCAAGGCCCGACGCGCTTTTCACCGCCCCCTCCATTCCGCCGCCCGCCTCCGTTATTCCGATATGAAGCGGAAAGGGATATTTCGCGGACAGCATGAAATTGGCGCGGACAGTTTCGGGCACCGAACTTGATTTCGCGGAGATTATGATGTCCTGGAAATTCATGTCAGTCAACTGTCGAACCTGTTCCTCAACGGCGCCGACGAGAGCGGAAGCCCTGTCCTCGTATGACGCTGTATGCCGGCTGCCGAGAGAACCTCCGTTCGCGCCTATCCTTATGACAGCTCCGTTTGCCTTGGCGGCGGAAATCACCGATGCGAGTCCATCTCTGTTCGTCATATTTCCGGGATTGATCCTGATCGAAGTAACCCCGCAATCCAGCGCGGCCACCGCGAATTTATGGTTGAAATGAATGTCGGCCATGACCGGAACGCCGGATTTTTCTGCGATATATTTCAAGTCCGCCTTGCATCGCTCGTCCGGAAACGCAACCCTCGCGAGTTCGCAGCCGGATTGCCTCAAGGCGTCAAGTTCGGCGATACAACCGTCAGCATTGTCAAGAGGCGTCTTTAACATGCTCTCGACTCTGACGGGAGCCCCGCCCCCGAACTGTGCGCCGCATATATTCACGAATTTCGAGCTTCCCATGATATCAATAGCCGGGCGGACAACCCCGACGCTCCTTTTTAGGATGAAGATTTAAATCATTTTCATTCATAATATTCCTCCAAACAATATTTTGCACAATATTTTAATGCTGTCTTTTTATCGTTTATAAAAGCCCGAATCCCGGGATTGATTTCCGGGACTCGGGCTTATTGCGTCCATATGAAAAATTTTACGCTGGCTTTTTTACAGGAACGTACCGCGCATTTTAACAGCGTCGGCCACTCGTTTGATGGCTACCAGAAACGCGGCGCGGCGCATTTTGACTTCGTTAGAGGATGAGTAGTTCCACACTCTGTGGAAGTTGTCGGTCATTATGGGAATCAATCTGTTGTTGTACTCGTCCTCTGTCCAGAAATAACCGCCGAGGTCCTGAACCCACTCGAAATAGGAACCGATGACCCCGCCCGAATTCGCCAGGAAATCGGGTACTATAACGGTTCCCTTGGGGCTGAGTATTTCGTCCGCCTCGGGAGTGACCGGGCCGTTGGCGCCTTCGACGATATATTTGGCCTTTATCCTTCCGGCGTTATTTGCGTTGACCGCTCCTTCCAGAGCGCAAGGGGCCAGCACGTCGGCGTCCGCTTCCAGTATTTCCTCACCG